>JBEGJV010000010.1:0-38717 GCA_041184385.1 Actinomycetota bacterium | reverse complement strand
GTGTTGGTGGCCGCCGGGGGGCTGTACGGGGCGATGTACGCGTCGTGGGTTGCGGCGACCACAATGGAGGCCTGATGAGGAGGATGCTGGTTGCCGTTGTCGCATTCGCCGGTCTTCAATCGTGTTCCGGCGGGGAATCCCGGCCGTTGTGCGCCGGTCGTACCTCCGTCCCGGAGTACGTCCTGAGATTCGGACAGGGTCTGGCGAACTTCGATGACGAGATCGCACTCTCGCTGGAAGCGGACAGCGTGAGCGTGCTGGAAGTCGTTCTTGATGCCCGCGAGTCAGACTCGACCCGGTCCTCGGCCGAGGCGTTGTCGGCAAAAATCGGCGCATTCGTCGGCGTGATGAACTCCCATGACTGGATCATCACAGAGGCACTCGACGACCCGAAGGCGATTGCGGCGTCGGACGCACTCGGGACCGAGGACACCCTCCGCGAGGCCAACACGATCGAGGCTCTCGTCCTGGGCACATGCGGCACGTCTCCCACTGCAGCTGCACCGCTTGATTCGGTGGAAACTCTCCCGCCACCGTCGTACCAGAACCCGACAGACACCGTGCCCGATGCCGGCGTGCCCGATGACGTCAGTGATGCCACGGCGCTCGGCAGGGCCGTCGGTATCCAGTTCGGGCTCACTCTCACGCAGGAGCAGGTGGAGTGCCTCGGGACTGAGCTTCAGAAGATCAACGACGGCACAGAGGCGTTCAGTTCGCCGGACCAGTACCAGCGCCAGTTCCAGCCGGCGTTCGATGCGTGCCGGATCGCATTCGAGGTGCCCGGGTCGTGAACCGTGACGTGCTCATGGAACTCGTGTTCGTGCGACATGCGGAACCGGAATGGGCCAGGGACGGGCTGAACATTGATGACCCGCCATTGACCGACCGTGGGGCCCGACAGGCAGGACTCGTCGCACGGCGGTTGGAATCGGAGAAGTTCGACGAGGTGCTCGTGTCGCCACTGCTGCGCACGCGCCAGACGGCTGCACCGCTGCTCGAAGCGATGTCACGGGAATTGGTGATCGAGCCGTGGCTGGAGGAGATACGCAATCCGGTCTGGCACGGCACCCCCGTGGAGAAGGCGAACGCCGCGTACGAGGCCGAGAAGGCAAAGACGTCGCACGACCGCTGGTCGGGGCTCGACGGCGGCGAGCCCGTGTCGGATTTCGTCGACCGAATCAACATCGGGTGCTCGCTCTTTCTCGAGGAGCGCGGCATCGTTCGCGAGAGAGTCGACATGCCCGTCTGGCATCTCACGGACAATTTCGTCCCCGCCCGCCACGTCTGCCTCGTCGCCCATGCCGGCACGAACAGTGTGTCCCTGTGCCACCTTCTCGGGCTGCAACCCACACCCTGGGAATGGGACAGGTTCGTCATCGGCCACGCCTCGGTCACCAGGGTGCAGTTGTTCGAACTGGGGGACGGGGTCACCTTCTCGCTGGCGCGGCTGTCAGACAACGAGCATCTCCCCGACGACCATCGGACGTACTGATCGCTTGACGCCTAATCTTCGGGGATGGCCGAACAACAGAACCTGAACCCTGACGCACTGAAGATGATGTCATTCACCGTCTTCAGCAAGCTGGAGGGGGCCGTCACTGCTGGCATGATCCACCTCGGGGACACCCTCGGTCTGTACTCCGAACTGGCCCGTCGTCAGGACCCCGTCGGGGTTGCAGAACTTGCCGGCGCACTCGGTCTGCACGAACGATGGGTGAGGGAATGGGCGAGCAACCAGGTGGCCGCCCGGATCATCTCCTGTGATGACATGAGCGACCCGTCACTCCCGCTGTACCTCACAGCCGAGGCAAAGTGCGTGCTTGCGACGCCCGGACACCCCGCTTTCGGGATGGGGATGTTCCACCGGCTGCCACAGACGATGGGTGCACTCACCGAGATGCCGGGGAGTTTCACTACCGGTCTCGGTCACGACTACGACAGTCACGGACCCGAGGGTGCCGTGGGGATAGAACGAAGTTTCGAACCGTGGAACCAGAACTTCCTGGTCCCGGTCGTCATACCCGCACTCGATGGTGTGAAGGAGGCTCTCGAGAAGGGGACGCGCGTGGCAGACATCGGCTGCGGAGCTGGCGGCGCAGCGATCCTGCTCGCCCGCACGTTCCCCCGATCGACGGTCGAGGGCTACGACATCTCGATGCACGCATTGGAACGCGCCCGTGAGCGAAAGGGAGAAGCTGAAGTGACGAACGTCGATTTCCATGACCCGAGGGACCATGCGATCGCAGAGGACGGCTCGTACGGACTGGTCTGCACGTTCGACTGCATCCACGACATGACCCACCCGTTCGAGATGATGCAGACCATCCGGAGAGCCATCTCTGATGACGGCACCTGGCTCCTCGTCGACATCAAGGCACTCGACACACTCGAGCAGAACGTGTCCAGGAACCCCATGGCACCGCTGCTCTACGGAATCAGTGTCCTGAGTTGCATGTCGTCGGCCATGTCGGCCCCGGACGGCGCCGGACTCGGGACGCTCGGTCTGCCCGAGAGCAAGGCGCGCGAGATGGCGCTGGCGGCAGGCTTCACCCGTTTCCGCAGACTCGATGTCGAGCATTCGGTGAACGCGTTCTACGAGATCAGGCCCTGAACGACGGAACCCGACGGGCACTGGATCGTGTGCGCCGTCGGGCTCCGCATGACCCTGGATCAGGGGTCGAACTGTTGGGTGTGTCAGGCGGCGGGACGGGGCTCCGTCACGTTGCATGCGTCAATCGACTTCACGATGAAGAAGGGGTTCACGGCCTCGCCTCCGCGGGGATGAACCTCGAAGTGGAGGTGGGGTGTGTTGGTGTCGCCGGTGTGCCCGTTGAAACCCAGGACCTGACCGGCCTTCACCTTTGTTCCGACCGTGATGCCATCGGCCAGATTGCGAAGGTGACCGTAGAAGAAGTAGGTGCCGTCCGCGGCCGTCAGGCGGAATCCGTTGCCGGCCAGCTTGTCGACGCCCTCGGTGTAGATCTTGGTGATCGTGCCGTCGACAGCCGCATAGATCAGCTTGCCCTCGGGTGCGATGATGTCGACGCCGAGGTGGAGTCGACCCCCACCACGGGGTGCATGCCACGTGTCGACGAAGTTGCACTGACCCTGGACCGGGAAGACCGAGATGGTCACGGCGGGCGGAGAAATGAGGCCCAGCTTGACTGCAGTGGCTGCATCGGCGACGCCCGTGACGTTCAGGCCGTTGGCGGACTGGTACTTCTGCAGCGCAACAGTGGTGGCGATGCCGAACACGCCGTCGACGCCGCCCTTCACCTGGATGCCCGCGGCCACGAGTGCCTTCTGCAGGGCGACCACTGATTCGCTCTTCTGGCCGCGGGAGGGGAGCGTGTCGAGGGTCAATGGCGCAGTGACAGCGGCGGCGGCGACAGGCGCCGGAGCAGCAGCAGCCGGGGCGACGAGACCGAGCGCGCGCGCCGTGGCAGCGTCGAGCAAACCGGTTGCGGTCAAGCCCTTTGCAGTCTGGAAGGCCGCGATCGTGGCGGTCGTGCCGGAACCGAATGCACCGTCGACGCCGCCCTTCACGGCGAAGCCTGCTGCGACGAGAGCCTTCTGGAGAATGACGACGTTGTCTCCCTTGTTGCCACGCACGGGCAGGTTCGACTCCGTGAAGGCGTACACCGGTGCCGCAACCGTGGTTGCCGGGGCTGCGGTCGTGGTGGGGGCGGCTGTCGTGGCGGGCGCAGCGGTCGTGGTGGTTGCCGCAGTCGTCAACTTGAGAACCTTGGCGGTCGCGACGTCGACGACACCGGTGACGGGCAGGCCAACGACCTTCTGGAACGTCTTCAGCGTGGCAAGCGTGCGCTTGTCGAATGTGCCGGTTGCGCCGCCCCTCAGCGTGAACCCGTTCTTGATGATCGCTTCCTGAAGCGCCTTGACCATCGGACCGGCCTCACCGAACTTCGGCATGCCCGGGGCAGTCTTTGCCGCCGGGACCGCAGACACGGTCGCAGCCTGGGCCACGCCGGCCGGGAGCACTGCCGAGGCGATGACGCCTGCGGTCAGTGCTGCAAGTGCGATGACGATGTTCTTGTAATTGCGGCGCATGTCCTGCTCCCTTGTTGATCCGCAGAAGGGATCGGCAGGGCAGGCGGGAACTTGAGAAATTTCTCACGGAAAATGTTGGGAACACCACGCAGAGTGGTTGATGTGGTGGTTTGGTCACAATCTGTGACGAAAAGGTCTCTCGGAACGGGCTGTGGGACAATCGGTCCAGGAGCTCACGCGGGGGTGGACATGGCCAGATTGACGGAATTGTCGAGGAGTCTCGAGGGGGCCCGGGTGGTTGTCACCGGCGCCGCAAGTGGGATGGGGCGTTCGACTGCCCACCTGTTCGCCGATGAGGGGGCCCGGGTGTTGGTCGCTGACTGGAACCCGGAGGGGGTGGCGAGCGTGGTCGAGGAGATCCGTGGTGTTCACGGTCGCGATGCGGTCTCAGGTGTTTCGGGCGATGTGTCCCTGCCCTCCGACCGCCAGGCGATCATCCAGGGGTGCGTGGATGCATTCGGGGGAATGGACGTCCTCGTCAACAATGCCGGTATCAGCCGGGTCTCCTCTGTGTTCAGCCCCGACGACGAGTTCGGTCGAAATTGGGACGCGACCATCGCCGTGAACCTGACGGCCCAGGCCCACCTCATCCGGTTGGCGCTGCCTCACCTGATGGCATCACCGATCGGCGGGCGGGTCATCAACATTGCGTCCACCGAGGCATTCGTTGCCACCGGCGGGCTCTCCGCCTACACAGCGGCCAAGCACGGCGTTGTCGGCCTGACCAAGAGCTTCGCGGTCGAGTTGGGCAGGCACGGAGTCACGGTGAACGCCGTGTGCCCCGGACCGATCGACACCGGCATGACTGCTTCGGTCACTCAGGACAGGCGCGAGAAGTACACACGCATCAAGGTGCCCCTGAGGCGTTACGGCATGCCCGAGGAGGTCGCGCACATGACGGTCAGTATCGCGCTGCCAGCGATGAGGTACATGACGGGGTCAGTGGTGCTGGTCGACGGGGGACTCGTGGCGAATCACTGACCCCGGACCCGGGTGTCACTTCGCCGGGTCGAACAATTCGGTGAGACCCGACGGTGCATGCGGACCCATCACGAGAGTCTCGAGAATGCCCGTGCCGGTGGAAACGTTGCCGTTCCGGTTGCAGGTGACTGAGGAGAGTGTCTGCACGTGGACGTGGTGCGGGGCCATCGGGTTCTCCACCGGCAGGGTGAATCTGTCTCCTCCGACGACGAGTTCGCCCTTCCATCCGCCGTGCGTCCATTCCGGGTGCATGTAACCCAACCCGAACATCTGGAAATGCATGATGGGCTCGAAGTCGAGTGTGATGTGCTCGTCCTTGAACCCGTAACGGAGCTGGAACGACCGCATGTGTCGGGTTCCCGGCAGCCACTCGACGTCGTACTCCACCGACCACGCCTGTTTGACGCTCTCCGTTCCGTCGAGGACGGCACCCGAGTGGTGCCATCTCTCTCCGTCGCCGTACTCGTTGATGTCGAACATCGTGCCGAACCCGTCGAAACACACCGGTGCCCACAACCAGTAGAACTGTGGACTCGCGTTCAGGGGCGCTCCGAGCTGCACTCTTTCGCCCACGTTGCGGATGCCCCAGGATCTGTCGCGGCTGCCGACGACTGTCTGCGCATCCACTTCGATGCGGTCCCCGTCCACCTCGATCCATCCCGTCCACGTGCCGAGTTGGGTGAGGCGCGTGTACTGCATCGACAACTTGAGCCCCGCTCTCTGCTCGAAGACCGGCTCCTCGAAGGGCAGCGATGACGCCTCGAATTCGAGTTCACACCGCAGCGAGTGCTCGGGTGAGTCAACGGTCAGACGGTGCCTCTTCATCGGCTCCACGACCTCGACCCTCACTGGTCCGACCTCGGTGCAGCGAATGCGGTCCGGGTGTGCACGGGCCGAAGCGTGGATGTTGACCTGCTCGCCGTTGTGGATGACGGAGAACGATGCATCCATCACGCCACGGTTCGGGTACAGACCCATGGCGGCAGCGAAGAACACGCTCCCGTCGCGCGAATACCCGTTGTAGAAATAGCGGTCGTAATGGTTGGGGTCCCCCGACGCCGTGTGCGCAATGGGAAGGTGACTCTGGTGGATCGGGTAGTCATCGAAGGACGTGATCATGAATGTGACCGTAGCCACCGGCAAACACGCGTGCTTCATCGGGTCGGGCCCGCCGTGGTTGCCTAGATTTGGGGCGTGAGAGCCTCCGTCGCACCCCGAACCTTCTCGGCGGTGGCGTCCGTGAGCCTCGGTCTTCTCTGCACGATTGTTCTCACCGGGGCCCTGGTGCGCCTCACCGGGTCCGGTCTCGGGTGTTCGGACTGGCCCAACTGCAATTCGCAGAAGTTCGTCGACGTGAGTTCGGGACATGCAGCGATCGAGCAGATCAACCGGCTCTTCACTGGATGCGTCTCCGCCGCCGTCATCGTTGCCGTCCTCACCTCCTATCTCCGTCGTCCGCGCCGTCGGGACCTGGTGCTCCTGTCCTGGGGACTGGTGGCGGGAGTGGTCGCGCAGATCATCATCGGGGCGGTCGTGGTGGTGACGGGTCTGAACCCCTACGCGAACATGACGCACTTCCTGGTCTCCATGTTCCTGGTTGCGTGCGCCTTCATGCTCGAAAGGTCGTCACGGATCGATTCGGTGTCGCGCGTGGTCCGTGCGGTGCCGCGTGAGATTCGCATTCTCCACCTGTTGTTGGTCACGGCCGCGTCGATTTCGGTCGTCACGGGAACCGTGGTCACAGCCACCGGTCCGCACGCAGGTGACGAGGATGCGGTCCGTTTCGGGTTCGCACTCGTGTCGGTGGCACGGGTGCACAGCATCTCGGTCATCGCCACGGTCGGGATACTCGTTGTCACGATGTTGCGCCTGCGGTCGGCCACGGACACGGTGTCGCGGTCCGTCCGTCAGGCCCTCGGCACAATGGCTTTCGTCGCCGTGCTCCAGGGCGCCGTCGGCTACCTGCAGTACTTCACCGGTGTGCCGGTGCTTCTCGTCGGGTTCCACATCGCCGGGGCGACTGCGTTCTGGTTGTCCGTGTGCAACGTGTTCTTTGCTCCGAGGCCGGACGAGGTGCTCCCGTCCGCCTGAGCCGAGTCAGTTGAGCTCCGTCACAAGGTCGTACAGGTGGTGGCAGTCGTTGAGCGTGAGGAGGCTTCGAGTGCCGGCGATCTTCACGGTTGTGATGCTGGTGTTCTCGACCATCATCCAGAGCGACCTTCGCGTCCCCAGCATCTCTGCGAGGTAGGCATTGATGACCCCGCCGTGACACACGACGGCGATGCACCCACCCTCGTGCTGGGCAGCGAGCCTCTCGATGCGCGTGGTGACACGGTCGCGGAAATTCTGGTCGCCCTCGCCGTTCGGGATTCCGTCCCATCGACCGGTTGCCGACCATTCAGCGAAGGCGGGGTCTCCCGTGGCCGCCATCTTCCTGAAGACGCCGTGCGACCAGTCGCCCAGCCGCACCTCCTCGAGGTCCTCGTGAACCGTGACCCCGAGACCATGGTGCACCGCCACCTGCAGGGCCGTGTCGTGCGCCCTCCTCAGGTGGCTCGAGTACACGGCGTCGATGCGCGCGGTGCTCAGTCTGCGCCCGAGAGCCTCGGCCTGGCGTTCGCCCTCGACGTGAAGCGGAGGGTCGCTGCTCTCGCCGGATCCGGGAACGATGTCGGCCGACCGTCCGTGGCGGATGAGAAGCACCCGGCACCCGTCACCGAGGCCACCGTTGAGTGTCGGTTGCGGGACGCTCGTCGCATCCGGTTGTCGGGTATCGGCTGGTTCGGTCATGGTTGCTAGTTTGCCCCCATGGCTACACCCAACGAAGTACTCCTGGAAGTGTCCGAACGCGTCGCGGTCATCACACTGAACGCACCGGAGCGAATGAACACGATCTCGGGTCCGATGCTCGACCAGTTGTCGGCCCGTCTCCTGGAGGCCGACAAGAACCCCGATGTGCGGTGCATCGTCCTCACCGGTGCCGGTAAGGCTTTCTGTGCCGGGCTCGACATGGCGGCACAGGCGGGCAAGGGCAAGTCCCTGGGTGTCCTTGATGACTCGAACGCCAACATGTCCGAGTTCGACCTGCGCAACGCCCCGCCGGTCGTTCTCCACAACATCGACACCCCGGTGATCTGTGCCCTCAACGGCGGTGCCGCGGGGTACGGCCTCGACATCGCCCTCGGTTGCGACATCCGCATCGCCGCGCGCACGGCCAAGATGGCCCCCGGGTTCGCAAAGCGCGGAATCCTGCCCGAGAGCGGTGGGACATGGCTGCTCCCGCGCATGGTCGGTTACGCCAAGGCCGCCGAGATCGCATTCACCGGTCGCACCCTGTCCGCGGAGGAGTCGCTGGAGATGGGCATCGTGAACCATGTGGTGGAGCCCGAAGATCTCCGCGAGCACGCGATGGCGATGGCAGGGGAGATTGCCGGCAATGCACCATTGGCCGTGCGGGCAATCAAGCGCATGATGCGCGCTGCCGAGACCGAGACCTTCGAGCAGAACATCCACCACGTCTTCCTCCAGCTGCTGCCCCTCTTCCGAACGCAGGACTTCAAGGAAGGTGTCGCTGCCTTCATCGAGAAGAGGCCACCGAACTTCACCGGTCGCTGAGTGGACCCTTTCGGGGTCCTCGGTGTCCCGCGGGACGCCGACGAGGATTCGATACGCCGTGCCTTCCGCACACGTGCCCGTCAGGAGCATCCCGACACGGGTGGTGACGCGTCGCGGATGACCGCCCTTCTCGACGCGTACAAGGAGGCACTCTTGCTGGCGAGCCGGAGAACCGGACCACAAGCCGGCGGACGTGTCCACGGTTCCCGTGCGGAGAGGGATGTCGCCAGTTTCACTGTTGATGCGCTTCCAGTCGTCGCTCACGAGGCGTTGCTGATGGTGGCGGCGATGCTGGGTGACGTGGCCGAGGACGAACCGCCGTACCTGCTGGAGTTCCTCATTCGGGACGGTGGCGACGTGTGGTGCAGGTGCGACCTCGTGCCCGACGCGGGGTCCACGACGGTGTCGGTGACGGTGTCACCCGCCGGAGACGAGCCCCTGGTGCGTTGCGAGCAGGTGAGGGACCTCATCGTGGCCGAACTGAACGAACTCTCCTGGGACTGAACCGAACCTTCACTCAGCGACCGGTGTCGGCGGCGGCCTTGCGCAACCGATCACTCACTGCCGCCTCGAGGCCGGAACCCGGCGGGTCCACCGCGACGATGTCGGATGCACCTGCATCGTCTGCTCGACGCATCATCTCGTAGAGGGTCGCGGCGTACTCGGTGATGTCGAGGCCGACACCGATGACGACGGCCGTTCGCCCGACCGCCGAGAGCTCGGCCATGAGACGCCTGGCCTCTTCGTCCGAGGCAACGAGGTGGACCCTCGCGTCCGGTGCGTAGTGCGACGCCAGCATCCCTGGTGCGCGGGAAGGACCCCGGGTGGTGTCGACAGCGCGTCCGGCGCTCCGCTCGACGTCGGCCGCGGTGATTGCCCCGGGCCGCAGGATCTGAAGCGTCTCGGTGCAGTCCACAATCGTGGATTCGACTCCCACGGAACACGGACCACCGTCGAGCACCGCGTCGATGAGCCCGTCGAGATCGTGGAGCACGTGCGCAGCCGTCGTTGGACTGACGTGACCGAACTTGTTTGCCGACGGAGCGACCAGACCCTCGCCGCACAAGGTGATGACACTGAGGGCCATCGGGTGCCGCGGCATGCGCACCGCAACCGTGTCGCGCCCGCCGGTGATGTCGTCGCCGGCAAGGGGAGTGCGCTCGAGCAACAACGTCAACGGGCCTGGCCAGTGGGCGCCGGCCAGTAGCCTCGCCGTGTCGTTCATGAGACCGAACCGCGAGGCCATCTCGATCGAGTCGACATGGACGATCAGTGGATGGTCGTTCGGCCTGTCCTTCGCACCGAAGACACGCGCGACCGCCGTGTGGTCGGTGGCGACAGCCGCGAGCCCGTAGACCGTCTCGGTGGGCAGTCCGACGATCCCGCCGGAACGGAGAATGACGGCTGCATCCTCCGTGCTGGTGATGACCGGTGTGACCGTCACACCGCGCCGAGAAACTCGAGTACGGCGTCGATGAACGAGAACGACTCCGGCGTGGCGAAATGGTCGGTGTTCCTCAGCACGACGAGCCGGCCATTCGGGAATGCCGACGCGAGCTTGTCCGCCGGGTACGTGAAGTCCTTGTCACCGATGACCACGAGAACATCGTTCGTGATGGACGCGAGTACATTCGGGTCGATGGGAGCCGGGCGCGGACGCTTCATGATCGCGGTCAATGCCGCCTTGTCCTTTCCCGGTGCGTCGGCGTAGTTGGCGAAGATCTGCGCACTCGTGTCGGATGGGTCGCCGGTTCCCTCGAGTGCCGCGATGATCTTCTTGCCCTCCTCCGCATCGCGCTCCTCGAGCATGCCGTTGCCGATGCCCGAGAGGATGACCTTGCCGAACCGAGTGGGCTCTGCGATGAGAGCGCCGAGGACGGTCATGGCACCGAGCGAGAACCCGACTGCGTCCACCACGGGGGCCTCGTTCCCGAGTCGCTCCAGGAGCCATGTGTCCAGGCGGGCGTAGGCCTCGGGATCGTGGGGCTTGTCTGCGTCACCATGACCCAGCAGGTCCACACCGACCACCGAACGGCCTCCGTCCTCCAGCAGGGCGTCGATGCCCGTGCTCTGCCAGGTCTCGCGGAAGGAGCCGGCCCAGCCGTGCAGGAGGACGACGGGAACGTTCTCGGAAGCGCTCATGGGAACACGGTAGTCTCGAGACGCCCTATGCGCTTCCTTCAGAGCCCTCCCGCGCACGACCTGACGTACAACGACGTCTTCATGGTGCCGAGCATGTCCACAGTTCCCAGTCGACTCGATGTCAATCTCCGCACACCGGACAACCTCGGCACGCACATCCCGGTCGTGGTGTCGAACATGACAGCGGTCGCAGGCCGGAGAATGGCGGAAACGGTCGCCCGACGCGGCGGTCTGGTGGTCCTGCCGCAGGACATCCCGCTCGACATCATCGGTCAGGTGGTCGACTACGTGAAGTCCCGTCACGTCGTGTTCGAGACCCCGATCACGCTCGGGCCGACAGACACCCTCGGCGAGGCTCTTTCCCTGGTCCACAAGCGCGCCCACGGGGCCGTCGTGGTGGTTGATGAGGGGAAGCCCGTCGGGATCTTCACGGAGCACGATGCGGCCGGTTTCGACAGGTTCACACAGCTCAAGAACGTGATGAATCCCGACATCGTGTCGGTGTCGGACTCCATGGACATCGTGGCGATTCACGATCTCCTGGTGGACCAACGCCTGAGCTTCGCACCGGTTGTGAACTCCGGTGGTCTGCTCGTCGGCAGTGTCACGCGGCGCGGGGCACTCCGCAGCACCATGTACAAGCCCGCTGTTGACTCCAGTGGACGGCTCCTCACATCGGTGGCGGTCGGCATCAACGGCGATCCGGGTGCCCGCGCAAGGGCCCTCGTCGCGATGGGCGTTGATGTCCTTGTGATCGACACCGCGCACGGCCATCAGGACCGCATGCTCCGCGCCATCGAAGCTGTCAGGGCTGCCGCCCCCGCAACCCCGATCGTGGCGGGCAACGTCGTCACCCAGGACGGAACCCGCGACCTGATCAACGCCGGTGCCGATGTCATCAAGGTGGGTGTGGGCCCGGGCGCCATGTGCACCACACGCATGATGACGGGTGTCGGCAGGCCTCAATTCTCCGCGGTGCTCGATTGTGCAGAGACTGCACGCTCGATGGGCAAGCACATCTGGGCCGACGGAGGTGTCAGGTACCCGAGAGACGTCGCGCTCGCTCTCGCCGGCGGTGCTGCCAGTGTGATGCTCGGGTCCTGGCTGGCGGGCACCTACGAGTCCGCGGCGGACACGCTCCGGGACACCGAGGGACGTCTGTACAAGGAGAGCTTCGGCATGGCGTCGAACAGGGCGGTGCGCAACCGCACCCGCACCGAGTCGGCATTCGAGCGCGCGAAGAAGGAACTGTTCGAGGAGGGCATCAGCACCTCGCGCATGTACCTCGACCCCGCCCGGCCCGGTGTCGAGGACATCATCGACCAGATCGTTGCAGGACTGCGGTCATCGTGCACATACGCCGGTGCCGCCACCATCGACGAATTCCGGGAACGGGCTGTCGTGGGTGTCCAGAGCTCGGCCGGATACGACGAAGGCCGACCGCTCGGCACCAGCTGGTGACACTTGCGCGTCGTTGCGATAGACGGACCGGCCGGGGCGGGAAAGTCCACGGTTGCACGTCGTGTCGCCGTCGCGACGGGGCTTCCTTTCCTCGACACCGGGGCCATGTACAGGTGTGTCGCGCTCACGGCCGTACGAAACGGCGTGCCGACGACAGATTCGTTGTCTGTCGCCGAGATTGCACGGAACATCGACATTGATGTCCGTGACGGCATCACCTTGCTGGACGGGACCGACGTGAGCAGCGAGATCCGCACCCCGGAGGTGAACTCGGTCGTCAGCATCATCGCGACGAACTCGGCTGTGCGCGAGGTGATGCGCGAGGCGCAGAGAAGGTGGGCACGATCCGCCGGAGGGGGAGTGGTCGAGGGGCGTGACATCGGGACCGTCGTGTTCCCGGACGCAACTCTCAAGGTATTCCTCACAGCGTCCCCCGAGGTGCGCGCGCAACGGAGAGTTGCGGAGGCCGGTGGCGACGTGGCGGAAGTGGCGCGGTCGATCGCGGAGCGCGACCACATCGATTCGACCCGTGAGGACAGCCCCCTGCGACCGGCACCGGGTGCCGTGGTCGTCGACTCGTCTGACCGGCCCATCGATGAGGTGGTCAGCGAGATCGTGCGACTCCTAAGTGAGTCCGACAAAGGTGACCACGATGTCTGAAGTTGACTCATACCTCGCCGGCGGTTCGCTGGTGAGCCGCGCTTTCTACTCGTTGGTCCGCAACCTGCTGGTGGTGCTGTGCCTGGTGGTCACGCGCGTGCGCGTCATCGACAGGCACAAGGTTCCTGCGACCGGGGCCTTCATTCTCGCCCCGATTCACCGATCCAACATCGACTCACCGTTGGCATCGGCGGTCACCCGCCGTCGCATGCGCTTCATGGGGAAGGACTCCCTCTGGAAGGTCCGACCAATCGGCTGGGTTCTGTCGGCCCTCGGCGGGTTCCCGGTGTCGAGAGGGACCGCCGACCGCGAGGCACTGAAGAGATGCATCGCTGTGCTCGAGTCCGGCGAGCCCTTGGTCCTCTTCCCGGAGGGGACGCGACAGTTCGGACCGAAGGTCCACCCACTCTTCGACGGTGCCGCCTACGTCGCCGTGAAGGCGGGTGTGCCCATCATCCCCGTCGGAATCGGCGGCAGCGAGAGGGTGATGCCGAAGGGCTCGAAGATGATTTACCCGCGGAAGTGCGTCATGATCATCGGCGACCCCATCATCGCCGAGCGTGATTCAGAAGGGCGAGTCCCGCGTTCCGCCGTCAAGGACGTCACGGAGCGGTTGTCAGGTTCCCTGCAGGAACTCTTCGACCGGGCCCAGGAACTCGCCGGCGCCGACAACTGACTGACGACGTTCCGTCGGGAATTGCAGCCGGCGGGGCTTCAGGCGAGGAAGCCCGAAACCAACGACACCAGTCGGGCAGGGTCGTCGGCCCCGCACAACTCGCGTGCACTGTGCATCGACAACTGGGGCACGCCCACGTCGATGCAGTCGATTCCCAGTCGGGTCGCCGTGATCGGGCCAATGGTCGAACCGCACGGCATGTTGTTCCTCGTCACGAATGTCTGCATCGGAACAGACCTCTCCTCGGCAATCGACCGGATGAGAGCGGCACCACGTGCGCTCGTCGCGTAGCGCTGGTTGCCGTTCAGCTTCAATGCCGGTCCACGGTTGATGACGGGCGCGTGCCGAGGTTCGTGCCTCTCCTGGTAGTTCGGGTGCACGGCGTGAGCGTTGTCCGCAGACAAACAGAAGCTGCGGGCGAACACGTCGAGACGTGCTGCGGCCCCGAGACCGTCTGCTTCGGCGAGGGCGGTGAGAACTGACTCGAGCAACGGTCCGGAAGCGCCCGTCGCGCTGTCGGAGCCGACCTCCTCGTGGTCGTTCAGGACCATGACCGCAGTGTGCTGGCCGGGCCGGTGGGACGTGAGTGCGGAGGTGGCGGCCCAGCAGGACAGTTGGTTGTCGAGACGGCCGCTCGCAATGAGACTCTGGTCGGCGCCCAGCAGTGACGCGGGGGTGACATCGAAGAGATGCGCGTCGAATGCGACGATGTCCTCGACACCTGATGTCCTCTGGAGCCATTCGCGGAAGTTCATGTCCGACGTCGCCCACACGGGCATCATGTGTGACTGGCGGTCGAGCTGCACACCACGCTCGTTCACCTCTCTGTCGAGGTGAACGGCCAACTGCGGCACGCGTGCGAGCGGTGACCTGTCGCAGAAATCCGTGATGCGTCCGTCCCTCGACACGACACGTCCGGCGATGCCGAGGTCGCGGTCGAGCCAGGAGTTCAGGAGCACCCCGCCGTAAATCTCGATGCCCAGTTGTGACCAACCAGCCGCAGTCAGGTCGGGATTCGGGTGCACCCGCAGGTTCGGGCTGTCGGTGTGCCCGCCGACCACGCGGAACTCGGCGCCGGCGGTGCGTGACCATGCCGCGATCGAACCGTCGCGGATGATGTAGCCCTTCGCGGGAAGTTCTGAACCGAGCCGTTCCACGGCAGTGAATCCCGCAGTGGACAGGGTGTCTGCCGCCCGGCGCACGACATGGAACGGGGTGGGACAGGCGTCGAGCCAGTGCAACAGGTCGTTGTTGTCAGCCATGGAACAAGCCTACGGGCAGGCCAGTACCGCGGAGATGGCCCGTCTCGTTGACGCTGAGGATGCTCCGGTGGCCCTTGCTCGAGGCAGCCACTCGATGGATGGATGTGTAGTTGGGGTAGAAGAACTGCCTGTCCGCCAGGCCAAGGACATGGGAGAGGAATTCGTTGATCACACCCCCGTGGCACGTGACGACGACACGGTCTCCCGGGTGGTCGGAGATGATCGCATTGAGCGACGTGATGACGCGGTCGTGGAACTGCGCCTGGTCCTCGTCGGAGCTCCACCCACCGTCCATCATCTCCCGCCATCTCGGATCGTTCGCCGCCTTCAGCTCCTCGACGGGGATGTACTCGTTCGAGTGCTGGTCGAACTCCGCGACGCCGGGAACAACGTGGATGGGAAGAGACTTCAGCGCAGCGAGTGGCTCGGCAGTCTGCACTGCCCGTTTCATCGGGGACGAGTAGATCGCGTCGAAGTGCTCCAGGTTCATGTAGTCGGCAAAGTGCCGCGCCTGTGCGTGACCGGCCTCCGAGAGTTCGGGGTCTGCCGGTCCGTCCACGTTTTCCCGCCGGACGGGGAGTGCGTGTCTCACGAGAATCAATTCCACGGTGATTAGATAATCATGTGACACCCCCCGGACACGGCATCCACAGTGACGAAACCGGTCCTGCCGACGCACCACTGGTGGTTCTGATCCATGGGTCGCTCGACCGCTCTGCGGGAATGGCGAGGTTGGCGAGGCAATTGCACCATCGGTTCAGGGTGCTTCGCTACGACCGGAGGGGTTATGCGCGGTCCTTCCCGCACCCAGGTCCTTTCACGGTCGCCGATCAGGTGCGGGACCTGGAGCGTCTCCTCGACGGCCGTGCCGCCGTTCTGGTCGGTCACAGTTACGGCGGCAATGTGGCGCTAGCGGCCAGCATTCATCTGGACGGCCAGGTGTCCTCGGTGTCCGTTTTCGAGACACCACTGAGCTGGATGTCCTGGTGGCCGGGAACCACTGCAGGGGGAGCGAGCGTTGCTGCATCACCGGAGGACGCAGCCGAGACGTTCATGAAACGACTGATCGGCACGGAGGCGTGGGACGCGCTGCCCGAACGGACGCGGGAGGAGCGGCGGAGGGAAGGGACGGCGCTGCAGGGGGAACTGTCGGCTCTGCGCGAAGGGGCGCCTTGGTCGCCGGAGAACGTCACCGTCCCCGTGATGTGTGGCTATGGATCATTGGGCTCGCCGCACCACAGGGAGGGAATGACATGGCTTTCCGCTGAGGTTGCGAAGGGTGAACTCGTCTGCATCGAAGGTGCGGGCCATGGTGCCCCGAACTCACATGCCGAGGAGTTCGCGCGTCGTCTGGTGATGCCTCACTTCGACACGACGGACGGGATCTCCACGGCCTGACCGAAAAAGGTGCACTCCGTGGCTGTCATGCCGGCATTGTCCTTCACCTTGTTCGCGCAGTCGACGATGTTGGATCGCTGCGAGTAGGACGCCAGACCGATTGCAAGCAGGGCGACGATGGTGACGACCCGCACCAGCATGTTCTTGACGAGCCTTATGGCCAGCAGGGCGATGACCGCGCTCCCCACCGACACGCCGGAAGCGATGTTCTTTGCTGTCTCCCCACCGACACGCCGGAAGCGATGTTCTTTGCTGTGTCCACGTCTAGGGCTGCTGATAACTGGCTCATGCGGGCAATTTAGACCTCGAGTAGCCCGTAGCCTTGACACCATGTCTGGAGCGCCTTTCTCGGTCGCGGTTCTCATCGGTGGGGATTCCTCTCGCATGGGCTCGGACAAGGCCACATTCGAGGTGGACGGGGTCGCCATGGCGAACCGCGTCGCTGCGGCGGCGGTGGATGCGGGAGCAGCCGAGGTGCTGATGGTGGGCGGCACCCAGGCCCGGGCAAAGAAACTGGTGGGCTCGTGGAAAAAGGATTCTTTCCCCGGAGAGGGCCCGCTCGGCGGCGTCATCACGGCTCTCAAGGCCGCGGAGCACGATGCGGTGGTCGTCCTCTCCTGCGACATGCCGTTCATCACGTCCGCGGTGATCCGCAGTCTCGTGAACGGCCTCTCTGACGCCCAGGCAACGGTCGGACGCACCGACCGGTTGAACTGGCTGTGCGCTGCGTGGTCGAAAGAGGAGTGCCTCAAGCCGCTTCAGGGAGTGTGGAAGCGCAACGAGCGTGCGGTCCACAGGGCGGCCGTCCTGCTCGACGTGATGGAGGTGCCGGTCCCGGCCGTTGCAGTGCGCAACATCAACACTCTCGCTGACCTGGAACCCCCCACGGAGGACCAATAACGTGCGCAGGCACAGCGGGGGCAGTTCCCAGGGCTCGTCCCCGTCCACTCCCCATGAGTGGATAGACACCGACAGTGCGCTCCGGTCGTTCGTCGAGTTTGCGCTGGGTCACGACGAGTACTTCATCGACACCGAGTTCCACCGCGAGAAGACCTATTTCCCCAGGCTCGCGCTCGTCCAGATCGGGGTCGCAGACCGCATCGCCCTGATCGATCCCCTCACGGTGGACACCTCGTTGTTGAGGCCCTTGTTCGAGAGCAATTCGCTGGCGGTGTTCCACGCCGCCCAGCAGGACCTCGACGTGATGACGCAGTCGATGGGTTTCGTGCCCTCGCGGATCTTCGACACACAACTCGCGGCGGGTTTCGTCGGGTACTCCAGCCCGTCGCTCGTGAACCTCGCAGCATCTCTGCTGAGGGTCACGGTGCCGAAGGGAGACCGACTCACTGATTGGCTGCGCCGACCCCTGACGAACGACCAACGCAACTATGCGGCGTCCGACGTCGTGCATCTTCCCGAGTTGATGCGGCTGATCAACGAGGACCTGGAGCGACGCGGACGCACACAGTGGTCCATAGAGGCATGCGAGGAACTCCGCACCCGCCCCGTCGGCCCCACCGATCCTGACGACGCGTGGTTGCGCGTCAAGGACATCCGCACCGTCAAGGGCAAGTCCAGATGGGTGGCGCAGTCCGTGGCAAGGTGGCGAGAGGAGCGCGCGATGAACCTCGACATACCGCCGCGTCACGTGATGTCCGACATCGCGTTGTTGAGCGTTGCACAACGGTGCCCGAGAAGCCCCGACGAGCTGGCGTCGTGCCGGGGCATCGACGGTCGTCTCACACACGGAAATCTCGCGGACGCGTTGCTGAATGCCGTGCGATCCGGGTTGTCGAGCGCGGATTCGGGTGAACTTGCCTTCCCGGTGCCCGAGGGCGAGGACCTCGAGAAGTCGATGCGGCCTGCTGTCACATTGGTCGGTGTGTGGGTGGCCGAACTCGCAAGACAGAGCGATCTCGACCCCACATTGCTCGGGACTCGCAAGGACATTGTCGACCTTCTCGCGGGGAATGAGGGCGCCAGGCTCGCCGAAGGCTGGCGTGCCGACATTCTCGGCCGCGACGTGGAACTCCTCATCCAGGGCAGGATGGCGCTCACATTCCGCAGCGAGGGCAGCGATGTGGGGCTCGCGATGGTGCCCGTGGACCCCTCCAATTAGCCCAATTCCCCGTTTCCGGGGCATGCAAACGGTAAAGTATCCAAGTTGTACCGACAGGCCCCCTCAGGCCTCAAGACTTGGAGCCCGAGCGTGAAAAAGGGTCGCCACCGCCGCTTTGAAGAAGCGCGAAAACTGAAGCAGGCCGGTCCGTCGGCATCTGACCTTGGGTTCAGTGACTCGTCACGCTCGTCCAAGTCCGAGGATGACGAATACGCAGAAATCGCTGAACGCTACGGCGTTCGATTCGACGACGAGGACGAAGAGTCCGAAGACGACGACGACTGAACCCAGTCGGCACCCGAACATGAAGAACCCCCTACGCAACGTAGCCCTGGTCGCGCACGTCGACCACGGCAAGACAACTCTCGTGGACGCCCTCCTGCGCTCCACCGGCACCTTCGCATCGCACCAACAGGTTGTCGACCGTGTCATGGACTCGGACGACCAGGAACGTGAGCGTGGCATCACGATTCTCGCCAAGGCCGCCCGCGTGCGCTACAAGGACGTCCTCGTCAACATCGTGGACACCCCCGGTCACGCCGACTTCGGTGGAGAGGTGGAGCGCGCACTCGCGCTCGTGGACGGGATCGTCCTGCTCGTGGACGCCGCGGAGGGACCGCTGCCGCAGACGCGGTACGTGCTCTCGAAGGCGCTCGGGCGCGGTCTGCCGACCGTCCTCGTCATCAACAAGGTCGACCGCCAGGATGCACGTCCTGCCGAGGTCCTGGAGGAGGTCGAGCAATTGTTCCTCGACCTCGCGATGAGCGACGATCAGTTGTCCTTCCCCGTCATCTCCGCGGTTGCCCGCGAGGGCCGCGCCATGAAGGGTGTCGGCATGCCGGCGGCCGATGCCGATCTTTCCACGCTTCTTGACACGATTCTCGAGACGGTGCCGGCACCGGCGATGGACGAGGAAGCACCGATGACCGCCCTGGTCACGAACCTCGATGCGTCCGACTACCTCGGTCGACTTGCCATCGGGCGGGTCCACAGCGGCGTCATGCGCAAGGGAGACAATGTTGCGCTCTGGGGCAAGGACACCGACGGGAACCCGCTCAGGCGTCGCATCGCGCAATTGAGCGTCTTTGATGGTGTCGGCCGGTCCGAAGTGGACGAGATCAGGGCGGGTGACCTGTTCGTGCTGGCAGGCATTCCAGAGGTCGAGGTGGGCGACACCATTTCTGCCCCCGACGTGATTGCCCCTCTTGCGCGTCTCGAGGTCGACGAGCCGGTCATCCGAATGAGTTTCGGCGTGAACAACTCGCCGTACGCCGGCCGCGAGGGCAAGTACGTCACCAGCCGTCACATCCGTGAGCGTCTCAACAAGGAGATCCTCGGGAACGTGTCCATCAAGATCGCCGACACGGACTCGGCAGACGTCATGAGCGTCGCCGGACGAGGCGAGCTCCAGCTCGCGGTGCTCATCGAGAACATGCGACGTGAGGGTTTCGAACTCCAGGTCAGCCGGCCCGAGGTCATCACGCGCGAGATCAACGGCAAGAAGCACGAGCCGCTCGAGTCAGGCACCTGTGACGTGCCGGATGAGCACGTGGGAACGGTCACCCAGGCACTGGCGCCACGGAAGGGCCGCATCCTCGATCTTCGTCCGGGGGACCCTGGCCGCACGATCGTGTCGTTCGAGGCGCCCTCGCGCGGTCTCATCGGTTTCCGCAGCATGCTGATGACTGCCACCCGTGGAACCGCCCTTCTCAACCAGAGTCATGCCGGATGGACGCCCTGGGCCGGGGAGCTGCCGCACCGACTGGGTGGGGCAATGATCGCTGACCGCATGGGATCCACCACGGCCTATGCACTCGACAACCTGCAGATGCGCGGGACTCTTTTCCTGTCGCCGGGTGAGGACGTGTACGAAGGAATGGTCATCGGCGAGGGCGCCCGCGGCGAGGAGATGGTGGTGAACGCCGTCCGGCCGAAGGAAAAGAACAACATCCGCACCCACAGCCACGACGACGGAGTGAAACTCGCGGCGCCGATCATCCACACGCTCGAGACGGCCATCGAGTGGATCGGTGACGACGAGTTGGTCGAGGTGACACCCACCAAGATCCGCATCCGCAAGCGCATGCTCGGTCTCGAGGACCGCCGCCGCGCGTTCAAGAAGCAGAACTCGTAGGTCGGTTCAACCCTTGCGCTTGAGCGCGGGGTGGGGAAGTGCCACGGCCCGCGGGCGTTCCAGGTACTTGACCATGATGTCGTACGCCTCGGTTCCCATGATCTCCGTCAGTTCGTTCCTGAAGTAGACGTACGCGGCATTCTCGCCCACGAAAGCGTCAGCGGACTCTGTGCACCACCAGGCGAAGTCATCGCCGCCGGAGCCCCAGTCACGCCGCTTCCACTCGCGGAGTGTCGACACGACGTGACCGTCATCCTCGATGTGCTCCTCGAGCCGGACGGGAACCTGCCAGCACACGTCGGGTTTCCAGTCCATGTGCCGTTCGCCCGCCTCCTCGGCGGCTATGTGGAAGGCACAACCCGTACCGCCCTCGAATCCCGGAGGATTGTGGAAGATGCAGGCGCCGTCGACCACGCGGGTCTTCTCCTCGCCGTCCTTGTCGACCTCGATCCAACCCTTCTTCTCGGCAGACTTGTGGTTCTTCCAGTGATGCGGTTTCAGCCGCTGGACGGCCTTCTCGACTGACTTCTTGTCCTTCTTGTCGAGGAAGTGCGCCCCGAACGAACAGCACCCCTGGCTCAGTTCGGGCGTCGGGTCATCGTGGATGCCCTGGCATCCCTCACCGAAGATGCACTTGAAGTTCGAGTTGAAGAACGTGGCGTCGATGGTCCACGTTCTTTCTTCATTCGGATCCTCGAAACTGATCCATTCATGGGCAAGGTCTTCGTGGGGCACGGCACAACGCTAGATGATGCGGCTTCGAGGGCTCACATCGCCGATGTACCTTTGGTGAATGAGCGGTGAACAGTTCGACGACATAGTTTCCCAACTCGAGTCCATCAGCGAGACGCTCGGGGAACGGACGTTTGACCTGTTGCGCGAGGCGGTCGCATCGAAGTCCGGCCACCGCCCGCCCGAGGAGAAGACCATCACGCAGGCCCGTCGTGCCATCGACAAGGCGATCCACCTTCTGTCAGGGCTGGCGGCTACCAACGATTGAGTGCCTCGATGAGCGGGAGCAGGGGGGCGTAACCCTTCCCGGTGTAGGACACCACCAACCGGTGCTTGTCGAGTGCGTCGCCGTCGCGAGTCTCGACGGGGCTCGGGCCACTCATCTCGAATCTCTTGTTCCCGTGCAGGTGCGCGAAGCCGTTCCGCAGGCCGGCGAGTTCGGAATCGGGGACCGGTCGTTCCAGCCTGATGACGAGGGTGTCGTCGACGTGCCGGATGGAGTGGAAGTTCCTGTAGAAACCGGTCACGAGACGCACAGCCTCGTCGACATTGCTGGTGATCCTGTACAGACCGGTGTCCTCCGGGGAGATCACCTCGTGTGCGAGGAGTGTCGGCATGAGCCCTGCCATGATCGGCTTCCAGAAGGGACGGTCAGGAGGGTCGAGGAACACGATCGGTGCCGGCACCGATCTCCCGGTCTGCACCAGTGTCAACAACTCGAACGTCTCGTCCAGGGTGCCGAACCCGCCCGGCAGGCACAGGAAACCATGGGACTCCTTCATGAGCATCAACTTGCGCGTGAAGAAGTACCGCATGGTCACGTGCTTCTCGTCGTCGATGATGAGGTCGTTGGCTGACGCCTCGAACGGCAGACGGATCGACACGCCGATCGACTTCTCCTTGCCGGCCCCGACCATGCCCGCCTCCATCAGACCAGGCCCTGCTCCCGTGACGACCATGAAGCCCTCGCCGGCGAGTCGCCGTGCGACCTCAACGGTGAGGTCGTAGATGGGACTGCCGGCCGAGATGCGGGCAGAGCCGAAGATGGTCACCTTCCTCGTGTCGCGGTACGGAGCGAACATCTCAAAGGCGTCCTCCATCTCCTGGAGGGCGGCGCTGGCGATCTTGACGTCGAGACTGGAGGCATGGCCGCGGATCAGATGGTCGACAGCATCGAGCAGCCTGTCGATCTGGCGCCGGTCGGCGCCGGGCCGACCCGATGATGCAAGGGATGCCTGTATGCGCGCGAGCGTGCCGTCGGGCGGGGATGCTTCGACCATCAGGACCCGAGGGAGGATGCCTTGTCGTGAAGGGCCGAGATGAGGTCCTCGAAGCTCTTGATGAACGACGCAACGCCCTCTCGCTCGAGCTGGTTCGCGACATCGTCGACGTTCACCCCGTGCACGGCGAGTTCGTCCCACTGTGCCCTTGCCGTGCCGACTCCGACATCGATGGTGCGGGCGACCGTCCCGTGATCGGAGAATGCCTCCAGCGTTGCATCGGGCAGTGTGTTGACGGTGTGCGGCCCGATCAGTGCATCGACGTACAGGGTGTCGGGGTAGGCGGGGTTCTTCGTCGACGTGGAGGCCCAGAGCGGTCTCTGCACCTGTGCACCGAGGTGTGCCAGGGTCTGCCATCGCGGACCGGAGAAAACCTCGGCGAAGGAGTCGTACGCGAGCTTCGCCTGGTTGACTGCGGCGGTGCCGCGAAGTGCGAGAGCACCGGGAGTCCCGATCGAATCAAGACGCTTGTCGATCTCCGTGTCCACACGGCTGATGAAGAAACTGGCGACGCTCGCGATTCCCTCCACGGGCAGTCCCTCCTTGAGCCGGTCCTCGAGACCGAGGAGATAGGCCTCCATCACGTCGCGGTAGCGGTCGAGACTGAAGATCAAAGTGACGTTCACGTTGCGACCGTCCGCAATCATCTGGCGGATGGCGGGCACCCCCTCGCGGGTGGCCGGGATCTTGATCATCACGTTGTCGCGGTCGATGCGGTCGTCGAGCGCACGCGCCGCAGCGAGCGTGCCGGGTCCGTCATGGGCGAGTGAGGGGTCGACCTCCACGCTGACGTACCCGTCTACGCCGGCAGATTGCCTGTGGACGGTCTCGAAGGCGTCGAGCGCACCGTGGATGTCCGATATCACCAGTTCCCAGTACGCATCGACGGGTGACAGACCGCGCCGTATCTCGGCTGCAAACTGCTCGTCGTAGTCTGCGCTGCCCTGGATCGCCTTCTGGAAGATGGTCGGGTTGGACGTCAGCCCGCGGACGCCGGAGTCGATGATCGTTCGCAGCATGCCGCCCGAGATGAAGCTCCGTTGCAGGTTGTCGAGCCACGGGCTCTGGCCTTGTTCGGCGGACAGGCGGCGCAGCAGGTCACTCACTGCGAGATCGCTTGCTTCACCGCGGCAACGACATTGGCCGCATTGACGCCCAACTTGTCCATCACGACATTCCCCGGGGCACTGGCGCCGAACCTGTCGATGCCGACCGAAACATCCGCGTACCGGGCCCATCCGAACGTGGAACCGGCCTCCACGCTGACCACCGGGAGGCCGGGGGGCAGGACCGAACCGCGGTAGCCGGCCGGCTGCTCGTCGAAGAGATTCCACGACGGCATGGACACGACATTTGCGGAAATTCCCTGTGCAGCGAGTTCCCTGGCCGCATCAGTCGCGACACCGACTTCGCTTCCCGTGGCAACGATCACCGCGGCGGGATCCGGTGCCGAGACGATCACTTTCGCGCCGACCGTCACGGCCGAACCGTCGGTGAGGGAAGGGACGTTCTGCCGGGAAAGGATGATCGCAGTGGGACCGTCGTGCTCCACGGCCGCCCGCCACGCGGCGACGGTCTCGTTCGGGTCCGCGGGCCGGATGACACTGAGTCCGGGGATGGCGCGGAGTGTGGCCAGGTGCTCGATCGGCTGATGGGTGGGTCCGTCCTCGCCCACGCCGACAGAGTCGTGACTGAAGACGAACACACACTTCGCGCGGGAGAGGGCTGCGAGCCGGATGGATGGTCGCATGTAGTCGGCGAACACGAAGAACGTTCCGGCCACGGGCAGCACACCGCCGTGGAGTGCCATGCCCACGAGCGCTGCGCCCATGGCGTGCTCACGGATGCCGTAGTACACCTGTCGACCTGCGTTGTTCGTCGCAGAGAAGGCATTCTTGCCGTCCAGTTGGGCTCCGGTGTTCCCTGTGAGATCGGCGGCCCCGCTGATGACACCCGGCAACGCGTCACGGCTGGCCTCCAGTGCCTTCTGGAATGCCTGTCGCGTGGCGAGGTTCGTGTCGGCATCGAATGCGGGAAGTGATGACTCCCACCCGTGCGGAGCGAGCGAGGTGACAGCCTCCGTGACTTCCTGCTCTCGTCCGCCGATGGACGTCCTCCATGTCTTGAGTGCCGATGAAGCGCGTTCGGCGACATGTGCCCGGTACGCGCTCACGAGGTCCTCTGGGGCCCAGAACGGCTCGTCCGGTATGCCCATGACTTTCTTCGTGGCGCTCACGTGGGCTGCAGTGAACGGATTGCCGTGCGCGGTGTGGTGGTCGGTGAGATCCGGCGACGGGTAACCGATGTGGGTCCGCAGCACGATGAGAGTCGGCTGTCCCTTGTGCGCTGCGGCATCTCTCACGGCCTTCTCGATGGCGTCGAGATCGTCCCCCGGGTCTCCTGCATCGATCACGTTCCACCCGTACGAGCGGAACCGCATCGCAACGTCGTCGGAGCACGTCAGTTCCGTCCCGCCGTCGATCGTGATCTTGTTGTCATCGAAAATGCAGACGAGATGGTCGAGCTTGAGGTGGCCGGCAAGGGATGCGGCCTCATGACTGATGCCCTCCATCAGGCAACCATCACCGGCGACAACGTAAGTGTGGTGCTCGATTGCGTCCGCGCCGTGGGTGGCCCGGAGATGAGCCTCGGCAATGGCCATGCCCACTGCGTTCGCGAAACCCTGGCCGAGTGGACCGGTGGTGACCTCGACTCCTGCCGTGTGTCCGACCTCGGGATGACCCGGAGTCGCCGAACCCCACTGGCGGAACTGCTTGATGTCGTCCAGTCCGGTTCCGTGACCCGAGAGGAAGAGCATGGCGTACTGCAGGATCGATGCGTGTCCGCCGGAGAGGATGAACCTGTCACGGTTCAGCCACTGAGGGTTTGATGGATCGAAACGCATCACGCGGCTGAAGAGGACATGGGCGAGGGGAGCAAGCGACATGGCCGTGCCCTGGTGGCCACTCTTGGCCGCGAGCGGGGCATCCATCGCGAGGCCCCTGATGAGGGCGATTGCCTGCGTGTCCTGGTCAGTTGTCAGTTTGGAAGCCACGTGGAGACTGTAATCGCCGCCACGTGCGCACGACGCCCAGAGACGTGTCGCAGGCGACCATGTCGCATGATGTTCCCGTGCTGATGACGCCGACGTCTGACCGGCCGAGAAGTCTCGCCGGCAGTGATGTCGCAGAACGCAGGGCTGTGGAAAGTTCCACTCCGCACTCGATGACGGCATTCCGCACGCACTCCCCGAGCGGTGTGGCGCTCCCCGCAAGCGTCCCGTCGCCGAGTGTGGGCACGCCGTTCACCATCCGGATGCCGGCTGACTCTGCCCATTTCGCTCTCCATGCCACAGAGTCCGAGACGAGACAGACACCGGTGGGTTTCACCGCGAATGCCAATGACACGGCCTCGGGCTGCACGTGGTGGGTGTCAGCGATCAGTCCCGTCACCACGCTGTCATTGCTGAGCGACGCCAGTGCGAGTCCGAATTCGCGGTGATGGATGCCTGACATCGCGTTGAACACATGGGTCACCATCTGGGCACCTGCCCGGAGAGCAGCCTCCCATTGTTCCCGCGTGGGTCTGGTGTGACCGATGGACACCACGACACCCTTCTCCCGAAGCACCTTGATGGCCTCGAGGCTCCGCGTGCTCTCGATTCCGACGGTGACGAGCCTCACGGTCTCCGGAAGGCTCTCCAGCCATCCGAGGTCTGGCTCCGTCACGAGAGAACGAGGGTGAGCGCCGGTAGCCGTGCCCAGGAACGGCCCTTCCAGGTGGACGCCCAGACAGCCCTCGAGACCTGCTGTCTCTATGCGTTCGACCCGACGCGACATTGTCACCAGCTCGTCAGTGATGAGTGTCGCCAGGTAGGACGTCGTGCCTACTTCTGCCAGCCGACCATCGAGTCTCCGGAGGTTGTCGGTGCTCGAGTCAGCGCAGTCAACGTCATCGAAGCCGTTCATCTGCAGGTCAACGAACCCGGGAGCCAGCAGGTAGTGCTCGGGTCTCCCTTCGAAGGGCGCCACGCCCTTCACCACGCCGTCGGCGACCGTGACGACCGATGGACCGTGCATCCGATTGCCGTCGAAAAATCGGGCGGCGGTGATGGCGTCGGTGAGGGACACGTTCTCACGGTACTTGGAGGGTCAGCCAGCCCCTGCCTTCGCGCGCGGCGTCAACCGGATGTCCGCGAAGCGAAGTGTCGCGAGCCGACAAGCAGCGAGTGAGCGGATGACCCACCATCCTGGATCGATCTCGGACCAGCGGTGTGACAAGCGGGGGGAGGACGGAGCCGCATGATGGTTGTTGTGCAGTCCCTCTCCCATGGTGCAGAAGGCAAGCCACTGGAGGTTGGTCGCCCTGTTGTCGTAAGGCCTTCGACCGAAATGGTGACCGAGAGCATTCACAGCCGCATTGCCCGCCAGGTACAGGTTCGCGTGTGCGAACGCCCCGAGGAACCCGACAAGGGGACCGAAGAGCACCATCAGAACGGTGGTGCCGAGGAGCAATCCCGTGTTCTTGTGGTTGAAAAAAAGGCGGTCCCATCGGTCATCGGGCACGTCGCGCGCGTACCGGTCGAGAATGGCGGGGTCACCCAGGGCCTGTCGGTACAACGCCACGTTCTTGGCCTGAACCGTTCTCCATCCGAGAAGAACAGGCGAATGGGGGTCGCCTTCTTCGTCAGTGAAAGCGTGGTGCTTGCGGTGCACCGCCACCCACTGTCTGGGCTTGATCCCCGTCGTGAGCCAGATGATCGTCCTGAACGCCATCGACGCCGGTCTCCGTAGTGTCAGTCCACGGTGGCTGAGACAACGGTGCAGATAGACGGTTGTTGCCGTGTTGGCCAGAGTGGTGACGAGAAAACCGATTCCTACGGCCAGGAGAATGTCGAGCAAGAAGTGCGTCATGATCCAGACTGTAGACCACTACCTACTGGTAGGTAGGCAGAGTCGGCGGTAATTTGGTGGAGATGGCGGAACAAGCGCACGAGGAACGGGGCACCCGGGACCTGATCCTCGACGAGGCAGTGACCTGTTTCGCCGAACGAGGGTACGACGGCACATCGTTGAACGACATCGCAGCGGGAGTGGGAATCAGACGACCCAGTCTGCTCCATCATTTTCCCTCCAAGGAAGCGCTGTACGGCGATGTGTTCGAGCGGATCATGTCTGACTGGCTCGAGCGCGTGGACATCGCCGTGGCCATGGAAGCAACCGGTTGGGACAAGGTGGAGCTTGTGCTGCGTGCTGGTTTCGCGCTCTTCGAGGACCACCCGGACTACGTCCGGCTGATGAGACGCGAGGCGCTGGACGGGGGGATCCACCTGGGCATCGACCTTGCATCCGTGCTGAAGCCTCTGTTTGAGTCAGCCGCTTCGTACCTGCAGGAACTGATGGATGAGGGCGTCCTGCGCCGGCATGACCCCCGGCAGCTGTTGATCACCGGGTACGGCGCAATCCTCACGTACTTCTCGGACGCTCCCTTCGTGACGGGACTCCTGAACGAGGAGGCGCTGACGACACGCAACATCCGGGAGCACTGCGAGAGCGTGATCGCCTTCTTCCGATCCGCACTCGTTGGCTGACCACCCGTCCGGTTGGGTCCCGCGAACTACCGTGTGGGTGTGCCCACTCATTCCCACGGTTCCACCCTTTCCGAAGCAGCATCGAAGGAGATTCTCCGTGGATTCGGTGTCCCCTTTGCCACGGAGGCGGTGACCCACAGCGTCGATGAGGCAGTCTCCGCGGCCGAGCAGATGGGTTTTCCCGTAGTCGTCAAACTCGGGGGGAACTCGATCGCCCACAAGACGGAACGGGGACTGGTCCGACTGCGCCTGGGCGATTCGTCGCAGGTCCGCGAAGCCGCATCGGATCTCCTGGCACGGGCAACACCCGACGACGGCGAGGTTCACCTGCTTGTCGCCGAGATGGTGTCCGGCGGACGCGAGCTGATCGCAGGTGTGCTGGTGGATCCGCAGTTCGGTCCCACCGTGATGCTCGGGATCGGGGGCGTACTGGCCGAGGCAATAGCGGACGTGACGTTCCGGCCGGCACCCATCACGAGGGCACAGGCTGCCGACATGATCGAGTCACTCCGGACCCAGAAATTCCTGGGGCCGTTCCGGGGGGAGGGAGCTGTCGACCGAACGCAACTCGTGGACTGTCTCATCGCCCTGTCCGATGTGGCCGTGGCACGGACGGACATCACCTCCATCGACATCAACCCTCTCATCGTCACGTCGTCCGGCCGGATCGTCGCCGTTGACGCTCTCGTGGAAATGGGTGCACGACCCGATCTCGCTTCCACCAACCGCAGGTTCTCCCGGGAGCAGTTCCGCGCCTTGTTCGATCCGAAGGGAGTGCTCGTGACCGGCGCGTCCACGCACCCCGGCAAATTCGGATTCGTGTCGTTGCACAACATCCTCGCCAGCGGTTACGAAGGCGCGGTCTTCGGCACGAACCTGAGCGGTGAGGAGGTTCTCGGGGTGAGAACCGTCGCGGACATCGATTCTCTGCCTGACAACGCGATTGACCTTGTGTTCGTCTGCACACCGGCCGCTGCGAATCCGGATTTGCTCCGTGCATGCGCACGCAAGGGGATCAAGGCGGCCTTCCTCACTTCGGCCGGCTACGGAGAGGCCGGTGACGAAGGTCGTGCGCTCGAGGCTGACCTGGTGGCGCTTGCCGACGAGCTCGGGATTCTCATGGCTGGTCCGAACGGCCAGGGGGTGGTGTCCACACCCTCGCACCTGTGTGCCCAGATCGTCGCGCCGTACCCGCCGGCAGGTGGGATCGGTGTCGCCAGCCAGAGCGGCAATTTCGTGTCGAGTTTCATGAACTACGCACGCCAAACGGGTGTGGGGATCAGTCGTGCGGTGTCTGCGGGAAATGCTGCTGCGCTGGGTGTTGCCGACCTCGTCGAGTGGTACTCGGTGGACAGCGAGACGAAAGTCTCCCTTGCGTATGTGGAGGGGATATCGAACGGCCGCGCGTTGATGGACAGGCTCGGTGCCGTGACCGCGACCAAACCACTCGTCGTCATCAAGGGTGGGGCCACCGAGAACGGGGCACGAGCGGCGGCAAGCCACACCGGCGCTCTCGCAGCGAACGATTCGGTGTTTGACGGGGAGTGCAGGGCGAAAGGCATCACGAGGGCCGCGACGGTGGAGGAGGCCTACGAAGCTGCGGCAACGTTCGCCACGCAGCCACTCCCCAAGGGTCCGAACATCATCGTTCTCACGACCGCCGGTGGGTGGGGAGTGGTCACGTCTGATGCGATTGCCCGCGACGGGGACCTCAGATTGATGCAGTTGCCCGATGACCTCCGCGCTGCCATAGACGGGAAACTCCCTCCGCGTTGGAGCCGCAACAACCCCGTCGACTGTGCGGGGGGCGAAACACGCGACACCATCCCCGAGGTGATGGAACTGATCGCATCCCATCCCGATGTCGATGCGGTCATCTACCTGGGCCTGGGGATCCAGGCCAACCAGGCGCGGCTCATGCGCGAGGGGCGCTTCTATCCGGATCACGGACTCGAGCGCATCGTCGAGTACCACGAGCGTCAGGACGCCCGTTTTGCTGTTGCTGCTGCCGAGTTGAGTGCAAAGACCGGCAAGCCGATCCTTGTCGCCACCGAGTTGGCGACTGCCGATCCGATGAATGCCGGTGTTGCGGCTGTCCGGGAGAGCGGACGCCTGTGCTACGCAACCGGTAACAGGGCGGTCATTGCGCTCGGGCATCTTTATCGTTACGCAAGGTTCACGGGTGTCGCGACGCGCTGACGCATCTCCGCGCCGGGCGGACAATCCCGTCAGGCTCGTGGCGTCAGTGGGTGTCGTCGGGGCGCTCCTGCTCGGGGGACTGTTCCTCGGTCTGTCGTCGTTGGGCGCGCGTGTCGATGCACTCGGACCCTCTGCCCCGGGGGAGAACCCCCGGCAACCGGTGCTCTCGGCGCGCCGGACGCCCTCAACTCTTTCTTTCGTCACGCGAACCGCACGTGTGACGGCCGGTTTGTCGGACCTGCGCAACGGACTGCCTGCCGGGTCTTGTCTCACCGTCACGTGGCTCGGATCAGATCTCGAACGGATCCGCGCAGCGGACTCGTTCGTTCCCGGCAGTGCCGTGAAACTGGTGACCGCTGCCGTTGCACTCGAGGTGCTCGGGGCCGACACCACGTTCACCACGTCCGTTCGGGCGGTCAAGAACGCTGACGGCTCCGTCGCCGATCTCTTCTTCGTGGGCGGCGGCGACCCTCTCATCGTGAGGAGCGAGTACACGGCCTCCGAGAAGTACCCAACGTTCAACCAGACATCCCTTGAGTCGGTGGCGGACGGCATCGTGGCTGCAGGTGTGCGCGTCGTCACTGGAAGAGTGATAGGGGTGGACACTTACCTCGACGCCGAGCGGTTCGTCGCGGGTTGGCCCCAGGAATTCCACGGCACCGAGAGTGGTCCACTGGGTGCGCTCGTCGTGAGCGACGGAGTGGTGATCGGTCAACCGTTGAAACCCGATGACCCGGCCCTCTCGGCAGCAGGTGAACTCGTCACCCTGCTGCAGGCCCGTGGCGTCACGGTCGCCGGTGGCGCGGCGCACGATGTCCTGCCCTCGGGGACGGAGACCATCCTCGAGGTGGCTTCATCGACGGTTGCAGGAATCGTCAGCGAGATGTTGGTGAACAGCGACAACAACACCGCGGAGATACTCCTGAAACAGATCGGGCTGAAGGGCAAGGGTGTCGGATCGACCGCGAACGGTCTGGCAGTCGTGGGCGAGACCCTGAAGAAGTGGGGGATACCGGACGGCTGGACGATGCACGATGGTTCCGGGCTGTCGTCGGACAACAAGTTCTCGTGCGACGTTTTCGACGCCCTGCTCGATCGTTTCGCGGAGAAGTTCCCGCAGATGATGGCTGTGGCCGGAAAGACGGGGACACTGCGCGAGATGTTCCTGGATTCTCCGCTTGAAGGAATCCTGGTCGGCAAGACGGGCACCCTCAACGGCGTGAAGGCGCTCGCGGGCTACGTCCCGATCGACGGGGACGACCCTGTCAGGTTCGTTCTGCTCCTGAACAAGCCGGGAATCGACAACAAGTCCGCGTACCGCCCGGTGTGGGCTTTGCTGGGGGACGGGCTCCGTCGCGCCTCGGCCGGCCCGCGCACGGACGACCTGGCACCGTGACCAACCGACGAACGTCCCCGTCCCAAGCCAATCCTGCGGTGCGCCCATAGGCTGACACCATGTCGATGCCGGCTTCATCACCGAGAGAGACCTCCACCGACCGCGTGGCTGACCTCGTGGAGTCCGTGAAGACCTACGCCGTCCAGGAGACCGTGGGGCCGATCAAGGGCGCCGGACGATGGCTGGCCTACGGCACCATTGCGTCCCTGAGCCTCGGCATGTCCGTTGTGATGCTCGGTCTCGGTGCGCTGCGGTTGTCGCAGGACCTGGGCGGTGGCGTGCTCGACGGTGCGTGGTCCTTCGTGCATTATCTGGTCGCCGCAGTGGTGCTCTCGGCTGCGGTGTGGACAGCCATCTCCCGCATCTCCAAGACTTCCCTGGCAAAGGATCCATCATGAGCGAACAGCGCATCACACGCGACGAACTCGAGAACAAGTTCCGCGTCCTGCAGGCAGACATCCAGGGGAGAGCCGAGGACAAGAAGCAGTCCATCGTCGCCGCTGGGAGTGCCGTGGCAGCAGTCGTCGTGATCGTCGCCTACCTGTTGGGGCGGCGCTCCGGCCGGAAGCGCTCCGGCCGGGTCGAATTCAGACGCTTCTGAGAATGACGGCACTCATTAGGTTCATCGCGAGACGGCTCCTTCGCCGCCTTCAGTCGCGCAGCCGATGGGTGTCGCGACTGTTGGTGCTTCTTGGGGTCGTGCGATGGTGGAACAACAGACCCCGGTCGCGCCAGGTGGTGCGGCTGGGTCGGGGCGAGACACTGGTCGTTGGTCTCGAGCAAAGCGGAAGGACTCCACAGTGAGCTCTGAATTCAGGTCAGGGGAGAAGGCCCTCTTCATCGATTCGAAGAAGCGCCGGTATCTCGTCACGCTGAACGAGGAGGGCGAGTTCCACAGCCACGCCGGTTACGTGCCCCATGCGCAGCTCATCGGCAAGAAACCCGGGGCCGTGCTCGAGTCCACGAAGGGGGCCCGGTACGTGGTGGTGCGCCCGACACTCGAGGACTTCGTCGTGGAGATGCCGCGCGGCGCGCAGGTCATCTACCCGAAGGACCTGGCACCCATCTGCATGCTCGGGGACATTCACCCCGGGGTTCGTGTCTACGAAACCGGGATCGGTAGTGGAGCTCTCTCCATGACCATGCTTCGGTGGGGCGCCGAGATCACCGGCGTGGAGTTGCGCGAGGACTTCATGAACCGAGCCCGCGCGAACGTGACGTCATTCCTCGGGGAGGAAGCCATGGAGAGATACCACCTCTCGCTGGGTGATTCCTATGCCGAGACGCCTGACGGCGAGTTCGACAGGGTCGTTCTGGATCTACCCGAGCCATGGCAGGTGGTCCCGCACGCCGAGAAGGTTCTCACGACCGGCGGACTGCTTGTGGCGTACACGCCGTCCATCACGCAGGCGGTGCAGACCCGGGAGGCACTCGGCCGGGGTTGGGTGGACCAGCGCACACTCGAGGTCCTGCACCGGACGTGGCACATCGAGGGAATGTCGGTGAGACCCGACCATCGGATGGTTGCGCACACGGCGTTTCTCACCGTGGCCCGTTACATCGGTTGAGGCACGGCCGAAGGCCGCGCGGCCATCAGGGTTCGATGAAGATGCACTCGCCGGGGCATTCCTCGGCGGACTCGATGACACCATCGAGCTTGTTGTCGGGGATGTTCGCGAGACCCTCGGCACCCTGCTTGTTGCCCTTTGCCTCGGCGAAGACGGTGGCGCCTTCCTTCACGTAGGCGAGACCGTCGTCGAGGAGCGTGAACACGTCCGGGGCGATTTCCTCGCAGAGGCCGTCGCCGGTGCACAGGTCCTGGTCAATCCACACCTTCATTTGCATGTCCCTTCGTACCGATTTTCGGGGGTTGTGGCCCTTGCGGGCTCCCCAGAGTCTACACAGGGCACTCTCGCAAACCCGGTCTGATGCCCGGTCTGGTCGCACCGCAGCCGGCGCAATAACCTTCGAACATGACAGACGCGGAACGTCGGGCTCTGGAATCAGAAATCGAACAATTGCGGCAGAGACTGGCCTTGTTGCCGGACCGTTCGCGGCAGGTCGAGGAACAGCTGCTCGAGGTGAAGGGACAGCTGGCCTCTGCCGCGAACCAGAACTCGCGTCTGACCACCGCGTTGCGGGATGCGCGTGCACAGATCGAGAACATGCGGGCGGAAGTGGACAAGCTGTCGGCACCACCGAACGGGTACGGGATCCTGCTCGAGTTGAACAACGACGGTTCCGTCGATGTTCTCGTCTCCGGACGAAAGATGCGCGTGCAGGTGGCCGAGGGAGTGGAACACGACACCCTCTTCCGCGGAGCGGAGGTCGTGCTCAACGAGTCCATGAACGTCGTGATGGTGCGGGGCACCGAGGTTGCCGGCGAGGTCGTGACCATTGTCGAGCTCCTCGAGGACGGGATCCGCGCCATGGTCACCGCGAGGAACGATGAGAGAAGGGTCGTGTCGTTGTCCGATGCCCTCCGCGGCACCAACGTACGCAGCGGGGACCTGTACCTCTACGACGCGAAGAGCTCTGTCCTTCTGGAGAGACTCCACCAGCCGGACGTGGAGGATCTGCTGCTCGAGGAGGTCCCCGACGTCACGTACGAGGACATCGGTGGGCTCGACGACCAGATCGAGCAGATCGCGGACGCAGTGGAGCTGCCGTTCCTGCACACCGAACTGTTCGCCGAGTACCGCCTCCCGGCCCCGAAGGGGATCCTCCTGTACGGGCCGCCGGGATGCGGCAAGACGATGATCGCCAAGGCGGTGGCCAACAGCCTGGCCAAGAAAGTTGCCGAGCGGACGGGAGCAGACAAGGCGAGGAGTTACTTCATCAACGTGAAGGGTCCCGAACTTCTCAACAAGTACGTCGGCGAGACGGAGCGACAGATACGCCAGATATTCGTGCGCGCACGCGAGAAGAGCGAGGAGGGATGGCCGGTCATCGTCTTCTTCGACGAGATGGACTCGATGTTCCGGGCCCGTGGCACCGGGGTGTCCTCCGACATGGAATCGACCATCGTCCCGCAGTTGCTGGCAGAGCTGGATGGAGTGGAAGGTCTCTCGAACGTGATGGTCATCGGGGCCACGAATCGCGAGGACCTGATCGACCCCGCAATCCTGCGACCCGGTCGACTGGACGTCAAGATCAAGGTTGACCGTCCCTCGGTCTCGGCAGCCAGGCAGATCTTCTCGCGGTACCTGGTGAGTGACCTTCCGTACGCATTCGATGATTCCACGAGTGACCTGCAGGGTCTCATCGACCTCACCGTGCAGGAGATGTACCGCACCGACGAGTCAACGGAGTTTCTCGAGGTCACGTACCAAAACGGGGACCGCGAGACCCTGTATTTCAAGGATTTTGCGAGCGGAGCGATGATCGACAACATCGTGCGTCGTGCGAAGAAGTACGCCATCAAGCGGCACCTCGCGGGCGACAGGGCGGGAATCACGCCCGAGGACCTCGTCAGGTCAATCCGTGATGAGTTCCATGAGAACGAGGACCTGCCGAACACCACGAACCCTGACGACTGGGCACGCATCTCGGGCCGCAAGGGTGAGCGCATCATCTTCATCCGAACGCTCGTCCATGGCTCGTCAGGTGATGGGGGCAATGCGGGCGGGAAGGCCATCGAGCGGACTGTTTCGGGCCAGTACCTGTAACCATGTCCATCAAGAAGATCTCGGGAATCGAGACGGAATTCGGCATCGTCGCGCGGGGACTGGACGTTTCCCCGATGGTCGCGTCGTCGTTGCTCGTCAACGCATACAGCGATGACGGTCTGTCTCTGCGCGTCTGGGACTTCCTCAACGAGACACCGCACCTCGACGCACGCGGTGCATGGGACCCTTCAGCGGAGTACCCCCATGTCGAGTCAATGATGGCCAACGCGATTCTCCCGAACGGTGCGCGTTACTACGTCGACCACGCACACCCCGAGGTGTCGACCCCGGAATGCGCCACGCCATCCGAGGTCGTGCTCTACGACAGGGCCGCGGAGTTGATCATCACACGCAGCATGGAACGAGCATCCGCGCGATTGGCGCAGGGCGCGGAGTTGGTCACCTACAAGAACAACTCTGACGGAAAGGGAAACAGCTACGGGTGCCACGAGAATTACCTCGTCGAGCGCGACCTACCGTTCGGTCGTCTGCAGAAGTGCATCACGGCCCATTTCGTCTCGCGCCAGGTGTTCTGCGGTGCGGGCAAGGTCGGCTCGGAGAACCGGCGCGAGGGAGAGAACGTGCCGGCGTTCCAGTTGTCGCAGCGTGCCGACTTCTTCGAGGAGGAGGTGGGGCTGGAGACGACCATCAGGCGACCCATCGTGAACACGCGGGACGAGCCACATGCTGATCCCACCCGGTTCCGGCGGCTCCACGTCATCGTCGGCGATGCCAACATGAGTCAGGTGGCCACCTGGTTGAAGGTGGGTTCGACCGCGCTCGTTCTTGCGTGCATCGAGGACAACATGTTCCCGGACTGGCTCGCCATCGCCGACCCGGTCACCGAAATGAGACTCGTCAGTCACGACGTTTCGCTCGGTCATGCGGTCACCCTCGTCGACGGACGGACAATCACCGCCCTCGACATGCAGAGGGAGATCTGGTCTGCAGTTTCTGACTGGATGTCCCGCACCCCGGACGACTGCATCGGCGGAGAGGGGCGAACGGTTCTTGCCGAGTGGTCCAGGGTCATCGACTGTCTCGGGGATGACCCCTCCCTGGTCGCGGACACGGTTGATTGGGTGGCCAAGCAGCGCATCATCGAGGGCTTCCGCGAACGGCACGGGGTTGCCCCCACTGACCCGAAAGTGAGGGCCATCGACCTGCAGTACCACGACATGCGTCCGGGCAAATGCCTGGCTGCAAGGGCCGGGTTGCGCGTCTTGGTCGATGACCCGGACGCCGAGCGGGCCATGACGACCCCGCCCGTGTCCACGCGCGCATATTTCCGCGGCAGGTGCGTGGCCACGTGGCCCGACAGGATCGTGTCGGCCAACTGGGACGGAATCGTCGTGGAGACCACGGAAGGGCTCGTGCGGATTCCCATGATGGACCCGACCAAGGGGAGCCAGGCACACGTGCAATTGCTCCTCGACGCACATCCCTCCATCGATGACCTCCTGGTTGCCCTTGCAGGAACCGTGGAACGGATGGATCCCGACCCCGGCTGGTGAGCTGAGTGAGCATCGGACAGGGTTTGGGTACGGTGTAGCCATGCAGGAGCGGGTGAAAAAGAGCGGGACCGGGCAACGCGACGAGGACGTCGAGCCCGTCGAATCCGCCACGACCGACAGCTCCCGTCTGAAGTCGGATCTCGACGATCTCCTCGACGACATCGACCAGGTTCTCGAGGAGAACGCCGAGGAGTTCGTGAAGAACTACGTGCAGAAGGGCGGCCAATGATGAACGTGCCCATGTACTCCCCGGGCCACGATCCCGGATCGAGCTTCGTGCACCTTCTCAAGGCATCAGGCTTCGAGCCGTTCGCCCAGGCCGCCGGCGATCTTGAAGTTCCGCACGGCACCACCTGCGTTGCGCTCCGGTACGGCAGCGGGGTCGTCATCGCCGGTGACAGGCGGGCCACTGCCGGCAATCTCATCCGCAGCAAGAGCATGGACAAAGTCGTGCAGGCCGACGAATTCAGTGGTGTGGCCATCTCCGGCGCAGCCGGTCCGGCCGTCGAGATGATCAAGTTGTTCCAGTTGCAGCTGGAGCACTACGAGAAGATGGAGGGACATCCGCTGTCGCTCGAGGGCAAGGCGAACCAGCTGAGCTTCATGATCCGCAACAACATGCCGGCAGCGATGCAGGGCCTGGCCGTGCTGCCGCTGTTCGCCGGATTCGAACCGCAGGACGGCACCGGTCACATCTGGGATTTCGACATGACGGGCGGACGGTACGAGGAGAGGGAATTCGTCGCCATCGGCAGCGGCAGCCTCCATGCCGGAACAGTCATCAAGGTCGGTTGGCGCAGTTCGCTCGACCGCGGGGACGCGGTCGCGCTCGCGTGCAGGTCGCTCTGGGAAGCGGCAGAGGCAGATGCAGGCACGGGTGGGCCGGACCTTCTCCGGCGCGTCTATCCCGTCGTCGCAACAATCACGGCCGACGGATGGGAGCCGGTCCCTGATGAGGAACTGGACGGGATATTCCGTTCCATCGAGGAAGAGGTGAGGTCGCGATGAGCATGCCTTTCTACGTCCCGCCGGAACAGATGATGAAGGACCGGGCGGATTTCGCCCGGAAGGGAATATCGCGCGGCCGAGCTTTGATTGCCGCCCAGAGCGCCGACGGCATCCTGATCGTCGCTGAAAACCCGTCCAAGACGCTTCGCAAGATCAGCGAGATTTACGACCGCATCGCTTTCGCCGGTGTCGGCAAGTACAACGAGTTCGACCAGTTGCGCATGCTGGTTCAGCTGTCCGGCTCCTGGCAACCCCCGCCCCGGGCTTGGCCGCATCCACAACAGGGACGCTCTAGCGCATCGGTACGGGAACAGGTACCGCCACAGCCCACCGAGCCCCAGAGAACGGCGTAGCTTGTGGTTGAGGGAAGGGGCGGTAGCCATCCCGGCCTTCACCTCCAGGAGAGTCCGGCCAGGCCAGGCCCGAGCCGGTGCACACAGCGGAGGTGCCATTGAAACCAACAGACGTCTCGGTGGTGCGGCGCGAGATCTTCCGCCGCGCGAAAGCCACCCCGTAGCCAATCAAGCCAGACGCCACTGCCATCTGCCGTGATCTGAAATCCCGGGTTACTTGACCCGGGCCGCTGTCACAGCCGGGGAGGTCAAGCCTTGAGCATCTCTTCCCGGTGCCGTGATCGTTGTCCTTGCCTGTCAGGCCCCCGACAGGTGCATCGTGAACCACAGACACCCGACCGACAGGCCCTCGACATGCCAGAGGTGACCGCTCGCAACCCGTGCCACGGCGCCCCCCACGGGGCGCCTTCCCAGTTCAGGGCGTCGGCGTCTTGACGTTCGGGCAGGTGGCCCCGTTGAAG
>JBEGJV010000009.1:0-22188 GCA_041184385.1 Actinomycetota bacterium | reverse complement strand
TGATCACGAACAACGTGGCGGCTCCGATCACCGCTCCGGTGATCGAGTTGTCGTCGCCGATGATCCCGTTCTGTACCGCGTTCGCCACCGCGAGCAACACGACGAAGTCCATCATGTTCAGTTGCCCCATCTCCCGTTTCCCGCCGAGGCGGAGAGCCACAAGGAGAAACGCGTACACGGCCACCGCCCGCAGGATCTTCTCGAGGACGGACGGGGTCAGATGGAACAACTCATGCCACATGGGGTCACCATAGGACCGTGGGCACAGCCGGACTGGTAGGCCAGGTAGGGATCGAACCTACGACCAAGGGATTATGAGTCCCCTGCTCTAACCACTGAGCTACTGGCCCGTGGTGAAACGGGAATGGCTCCGGGGGTGGGGCTCGAACCCACGACCCACGGATTAACAGTCCGTTGCTCTGCCAACTGAGCTACCCCGGAATGGGCCGAAGGATGAGGCTACCAGCGCCCGGCCCCGGGAACCCACCCGCGAACGGCCTATTCGTCGTCCAGGAAGCCTCTCAATCTCTGGCTGTTGTTCGGGTGGCGCATTCGCGCGAGCGTCTTCTGCTCGATCTGGCGGATGCGTTCCCTTGTGACGCCTTCCTGCTTGGCCACCTCGTCGAGTGTCATCGGTTCGCCGGTCGAGATGCCGAACCTCTTGTCGAGGATGCGACGGTCGCGTTCGGGCAGCGTGTGCAGTTCGGCCGAGATCGCCTCGATGAGATGACGCCGCTGCGTGATGTCCACCGGCGAGTCGGAATCATCCTTCGACGTCACCGTGTCGGCCCACGTGTGGGAGTCCTCGTCCGTGCCGATGGGTGCGTCGAGACTGACGGTGACGGCAGCGATCTGCTTCAGTTCCTCGATCTTCTCTACCGGGATCAGCGTGCGTTCCGACACCTCGGCGTACGTCGGCTCACGCTCAAGTTCAACGTTGAGGTCCCTCTCGGCCTTCGTCATGCGGTTGATGAGCTCCACGACGTGGCTCGGCACCCTGATGGTGCGTCCCTGGTCGGCCATCGCGCGCATCATGGCCTGGCGGATCCACCACGTGGCGTACGTGGAGAACTTGAAACCCTTCTCCCAGTCGTACTTCTCGGCCGCACGCATCAGGCCGATGTTGCCCTCCTGGATGAGGTCGGCGAGCGGAAGCTCGCGGCCGTCGTAGCGACGTGCAATTGACACCACGAGACGCAGGTTCGCCTTCACGAGGTGCTCGAGTGCCTCGTCGCCGTCGCGGATGGCCTGGCGCAGCTCGAACCTCTCCTCCCCGGTCACCTTGGTGGTGGCCATCCGCTGGCGTGCGTCCTGCATCGCCTTGATGGCACGGCCGAGACGACGTTCGTCGTCGGCGGTGAGGAGTTCGACCTGGCCGATCTCGTGCAGGTACATGCGCACGGCGTCGCCCGCCTCCGGCCCGGTGGTGGCGGGTTTCGCCGTGGACTTCGGGGTGGAGGTGGTGGACTGCTTCGGGGCCGGGACGCGTTCGATCGGACCGGAGATGTCGGGTTCGACCTTCGAGATGGAGATGTCGATGGAGTTCAGCACAGCCTCGGTCTGACGCAGCAGCTCCTCGGTTAGTTCCACGTGCCGGAGGACGTGCGCGATGTTGTTGGCCTCGACGACGCGTTCCTCAGAGGCGGATGCAATCAGTGCTGCCCACTCGCCCTTGTCGATTGCCGGGTGCGGCGGGGGCGGTGTGGGCCTGCTCACGCGGTGGCCCCTGCCCTGTCGGCCAGCCACTGCAACAGGGTCACTGCCGCATTCGCCGCCCGCTCCGGCTTGGAGAGGTCGGCCAGTGCGACGCGGGCAGCCTGGTCGACCCGCAGTTCGTCGGGGTCCGTGACCCTCACTCGGGTGGCGAGTTGTCGACGTGCCGCCGCCGCGATGAGGGTGCGTGCCTCCACCATGGCGTCCGCCTGCTGGTCGTGCACCGAGGCTCTCTCGATGATCTCGGCGGCCTCTCCCTCCACCAGCGCGAGAGCCTTGTGGACGTCACCTTCTGATTCGGCGATGGCCCGGAACGCGAGCCGGTAGGGCTCCTCCACGAAGAGCTCCTCGATCAACCACGGCGCGATGGAATCCCAGTCGTGAATGAGAAGCGCGAGAGCCATGAAACCGGCGCCCTCTGCTGCCTGGCGCACCGGCTGCGCCACCGGCGCGATGCGGCCCCTCCCCTGCTCGGCGATGCGCATCAGTTCGGCAGACGACACGCCGGTCTGCATGGCGACTTCAGACGCATAAAGACGACGCACGTTCACATCGGGGTGCTCGTTCACGAGTCCCATCGCGAGTTCGGCAGTTCTGGCCCGTACCTCGGGTGACTTGCCGGGGTTAGCTGCATACAGACGCTTCAGGCGGAAACCGAGGAACGGCATCGCCTCGTCGACGGCGACCTGGAGACTCTCGGGGTTGCTGTTCGCGATGTCGCCGGGGTCCTGGCCCTCGGGGAACTGCGCGACCGAGACGGTGATGTCGTACTTCTTCTCCCATTCGTAGAACTTCTCGGCGGCGCCCTGGCCGGCGTTGTCCGCGTCGAACGCGAGAACGACGTTGCGCGCGTAGCGCTTCATGAGCTTCACGTGCTCCTCGGTGAGCGCGGTGCCGCACGTCGCGACGGCGGTGGTGACCCCGCTGCGGTGGAAGCCGATGACGTCGGTGTACCCCTCGCACACGACGAGACGGTCCGCCTTGATGGCGTCACCCTTTGCCCAGTTCAACCCGTACAGGGTGCGCGACTTCGTGTACACCGGGGTCTCCGTGGAGTTCTTGTACTTCGCCTGGTCCGCCACGCCGGGAAGGATGCGGCCCCCGAAGGCGACCGCGTTCCCGTTCTCGTCGAAGATCGGGAAGAGCACACGGGCGCGGAAGAAGTCCTGCATCCGACCGCGCTTGTTCTCGAACCCGAGACCGAGTTCCTTCAGCATGGACGCCGGTGCTCCGATGCTCTTGCACAGGACGTCCCAGTCGTCGGGTGCCCACCCGATGCGGAAGTGCCGTGCGACATCGCCGGACAGGCCCCGCGACCGCAGGTAGTCGCGCGCGGGGCGTGCGTCGGGAGCCTCGAGCAGCCGCTGGTGGTACCAGTCGACCGCCTTCATCATGACCTCGAGGAGTTCCTTGCGGTGCTTGCGCTGTCCGGTGTCCGGCCCGGACGTGTAATGCAGTTCGATGCTCGCCTTCGCCGCCAGTCGTTCGACTGCCGCGATGAAGTCTAGGTGCTCCATCTGCTGGACGAAATTGAAGACGTCACCCTTTGCGCCGCACCCGAAGCACATGTAACGGCCGGTCTCGTCGTTGACGCTGAACGAACCGGTGCGCTCGGAGTGGAAGGGGCACAGACCGATCTGGCTGCGGCCGCTGCGGCGGAGCTGCGTGTACGGACTGACGAGATCAGACAGCGTGATGGCGGCGCGGACACGCTGGATGTCGTCCTCCGCAATCGCCATGGCAGAACATTAGTGCCACGGCGTGCCGGTGATTCACGCCGGCTGTGAGGTCAGGCAGCGGCGTTGTCGGCCCTGATGGAGGCCACCACCGAGACGGTGAGGATGGTGGCGATGACCGTGAGCGAGGCGGCGATCGGCATGTGCTTCCAGTACGAAACAACCATCTTTACTCCGACGAAGGCGAGGATCACCCCGAGACCCGTCTGCAGGTAGCGGAACCGCTCGCGCATGTCGGCCAGCAGGAAATACAGCGCGCGCAGACCGAGAATGGCGAACGCGTTCGACGCGAAGGCGATGTACTGCTCCCGGGTGACGGCGAGCACCGCCGGAACGGAGTCGATGGCGAAGATGACGTCGGTGATCTCGACCAGGACCAGGACGGCGAGCAACGGTGTGGCGAGCTTCTTCCCGGTGATCTTGTCCCGGGTGAACATCTTCTGGCCGTCCAGTTCGTCGGTGGATGGGACGAACCTGTGGAAGATCCGCATTGCCTTGCTCTTCGATGGATCAAAGCCCTCGTCGTGGGTCTTCAGCAGTTTCAGGCCCGAGTAGAACAGGAACGCACCGAACAGGATGAGCGTGATCTTGAAGGTGTTGATGATGGCGACACCGGCGAAGATGAACCCGAGTCTCATGGCGAGGGCGCCGAAGATCCCCCAGAAGAGCACCCGGTGCTGGTACTGCGGCGGGACCTTGAAGTGGGCGAAGAGGACCGCCCAGACGAAGACGTTGTCCACGCTGAGGCTCTTCTCGATGAGGTAGCCACCCATGTACTCGCCCGCGGCGGCACCGCCGAACTCCCACAGCATGACGAGACCGAAGATGAGCCCGACGGAGATCCACGCGACGGACTCAATGGCGGCTTCCTTGGTGTGGACGACGTGCGCCTTGCGGTGGATGACGAGGATGTCGATCAGGAGCAACGCGGCAAGAACCCCGAGCAGCACCGGCCAGTGCCAGCCGGCAATGGGGAGGTCCACCTTGCCTTCCGACGAATTTCCGCCTGCGGCGACGATCTGGTGCAAAACGTGGGGGGTCACGGCACTGAAGTGTAGGAGTTCCCTACTTCACGGAGCGGTCACCACGGGTGTGCCGTTCGTCCAACCGAGTCGGTGCTTACTTGGTGTCGCCCTTGACCCCGCCGATGACGGCCTGGGCGGCAGAAAGGCGGGCAATCGGCACGCGGTAGGGCGAGCAACTGACGTAGTTCAGGCCCGCCCTGTAGAACAGCCCGATCGACTCCGGATCACCACCGTGCTCCCCGCAGACTCCCATCTTCATGTTCTTCTTGGTCTTGCGACCGCGCTGTGCCGCCATCATCACCAGTTCGCCGACACCTGTCTGGTCGATGGTCTCGAACGGGTTCCGCTTGAGGAGACCTGCCTCCAGGTAGGCGGGCATCATCCTGCTCTCGACGTCGTCACGACTGAAGCCGAACGTGAGCTGGGTCAGGTCGTTCGTGCCGAAGCTGAAGAAGTCGGCCACCTCGGCCAGCTCGTCCGCACGGACCGCGGCACGCGGGGTCTCGACCATCGTTCCGATGGTGACCTTCGGGCGCTTGCCCTTCTTTCCGTCCTTGCCTTTCGGCGCGGGACGCGAGTTGATGTCCGAGAGGACCTCCTCCACCCAGCTGCGCGCGAGCGCGAGTTCTTCACGGGTGACGGTGAGCGGGATCATGATCTCGACGATCGGTGCATAGCCCTTTGACGCCACCTCGTCGGCTGCTTCCATCAGCGCACGCACCTGCATGGCGTACAGACCCGGCTTGATGACGCCGAGACGGACACCGCGCGTGCCGATCATCGGGTTGAACTCGGACCATGAGTGGGCTGCCTGCAGGAGGGCTTCCTCCTGCGCGTCCAGACCCTTGACGGCCTTCTTGATCTCGAGTTCGTTCACGTGAGGGAGGAACTCGTGCAACGGCGGGTCGAGCAGACGGACGGTGACCGGCAGGCCGGACATCTCCTTCAGCAACCCGATGAAGTCCTTCTTCTGCACCTTGCGGAGTTCCTCGAGTGCCTTCTGCTCCTCGGCCGGGGTGCTGGCCAGGATCATCCTGCGCACGACGGGCAGGCGGTCGGGTGCGAGGAACATGTGCTCCGTGCGGCACAGCCCGATGCCCTGTGCACCGAGCTCGCGCGCCTTCTTCGCGTCCTCGTCGGTGTCGGCATTCGCGCGCACGTCGAGCTTGCCCTTGCGGACCTCGTCGGACCACTTGAGGATCGTGTCGAACTCCTTCGGCGGCTTCGAGCCCGCGAGCTTCAGCTGACCCACCATGATCTCGCCGGTGGTGCCGTCGAGCGACAACCAATCGCCTTCCTTCACGGTGACGTCACCCACGGTGAACGACTTCCCGGTGATCCTGACGGCTTCGGCACCGACCACGGCGGGCGTTCCCCATCCGCGCGCCACGACGGCAGCGTGACTGACGAGTCCACCGCGTGCGGTGAGAATGCCCTTGGCGACCATCATGCCGTGGACGTCCTCGGGGCTCGTCTCGCTGCGCACCAGGATGACGTCCTCACCCTTTTTCGCGGCGGCCTCGGCATCATCGGCCGTGAAGTAGGCGCGCCCGACCGCCGCACCCGGGGATGCGGCAAGGCCCTTGGCGATCGACTTCGACTTCGACGCGAACTGCGGGTGCAGCACCTGGTCGAGGTGCTCCGCCGCCACGCGCATGATGGCCTCGGACTTCGAGATCTTCCATGCCTGCTTGCCGGTGCCCGTGGGCTTCGTCATGTCGACGGCCATCTTGAGCGCGGCGGCTCCCGTGCGCTTGCCGACGCGTGTCTGCAGCATCCAGAGCTTGCCCTGCTCGATGGTGAACTCCGTGTCGCACATGTCCTTGTAGTGGCGCTCGAGCCTGGCGAAGATCGTCAGGAGCTCGGCGTGGATCTTCGGGAACTGCTTGCGCATCGCGTCCAGGTCCTCGGTGTTGCGGATGCCGGCCACGACATCCTCGCCCTGGGCATTGACGAGGAAGTCGCCGTACGGCTTGTTCTCGCCGGTGGCCGCGTTGCGCGTGAAACCGACACCCGTGCCGGAGTTCTCGTCGCGGTTGCCGAACACCATGGCCTGCACGTTCACGGCGGTGCCGAGTTCGTGGCTGATCTTCTCGCGCACCCGGTACGCGATGGCTCGGGGTCCGTTCCACGAACGGAACACGGCCTCGACTGCACCGCGGAGTTGCTTCGATGGTTCCTGCGGGAACGGCTTGCCCGACTCCTTCGCGACGACCTTCTTGTAGGTCTCGCACAGTTCCTTCAGCGCCGCGGCAGGGATGTCTGCGTCCGTGCGCGCCCCTGACTTCTCCTTGGCGGCCTCGAGTGGGTGCTCGAACTTGTCCCCGTCGATGCCCAGGACGATGCGGCCGTACATGGAGATGAACCGGCGGTAGGAGTCGTAGGCGAATCGTTCGTTCTTGGTGGACTCCGCGAGTCCCTTCACACTCTTGTCGTTGAGGCCGAGGTTCAGGACGGTGTCCATCATGCCGGGCATGGAGAACTTCGCGCCGGAACGCACCGACACGAGCAACGGGTCCTTCGGGTCGCCCAGCCTGCGGCCCATCTTCTTCTCGAGGGCGGCGACATGGCGCTTGATCTCGTCATCGATGCCCTTTGGCCATCCGCCGTGCATGTACGCGCGGCACGCATCGGTGGAGATGGTGAACCCGTGGGGCACCGGCAACTTGAGGACACTCATCATCTCGGCGAGGTTGGCGCCCTTGCCACCGAGGAGATCCTTCAGTTCCATCGGGGGCCGGCGGTGCTTGTGGTCGAATGCGAAGACGTAGGTCACGCGAAAAAGTCTAGGTCCACGGCCGAAGCCACGTTCCTGGCGTTCGGGCGATTCGTCCCGCCGGGGTCCGTGGCGGGGCCATTGGTCGCCCCCGCGTCCATACACTTGACGGCAGTGCCTGACTCAACCACAGACGCCAAGCGCCGCGGATTGCGGTTGCTCGGTTTCCCCACCACCGTCCGGCCCGGGTTCCCCCTCTTTCTCGTCTTGATCGGGCTGTTGTACCCGTGGCCGCTCGGGGCGTGGGTGGCCGGATCCATCGGGGTCTTCACGGTGGTACATGAACTCGGCCACGCACTGGTCGCACGGTGGTTCGGGTGCGAGGCGCGCATCTCGCTCGACTTCATGGTGGCGTACGCGACGTTCTCCCCCGCCCCGGGGTTCTCGCGCGCCAAACGCGCCCTGGTCGCAGTCGCGGGCGCAACGTTCCAGGTGACGGCAGCGGTGGTCGTCCTTCTCGCCATGGGGGTGAACCCCCTCTCGCGTGCGGACATCACCTCGGGCGACGCGTCAGCCGCAATTTGGTGGACCGGCATCGTTCTCGGCCTGGTGAACCTCATCCCCATCACCCCGCTCGACGGTGGTGCGATCGTCTCCAGTGCGCTCGATGCGTTGTTCCCGCGGCGTGGTGCCAAGTTGATGTTGCGGGCGAGCATCGTCATCACGTCGATCGTTCTCTCCGTGATGATCGCCACCGGGCACTCCGACTTCCTGCCGTTCTTCGCGTTCATGCTGTACCTGCAGTGGCGGACGCTGCGCAACGAACGCATCATCCAGAGCGCGATCGCGCGGGCGCTCGAGAACCCCACGGGCGACCCGTTCATCGACTCTGCAGCCGCCTCGCTGCGGTTGCAGAACGGTGACGCAGCTGCCGGGCTCGCCTACGCCACGGGGTCGTGGCTGATCTGCCCGTCGAGCGACGTTGCGGTGGTCGCGGCACGTGCCAACGCGATGCTCGGCAGCACGGACGCCGCACTCGAATGGGTCGATGCCGCCGCGCGGAGCTCCGTGGACCTTCTGGTCACGCACGCCGAGCTGAACGCTGCCGTCGAACTCGACGGCCTGCGCGACCATCCCCGGTACGTGGCGACGATCGGGAAGCTCTCGATCTGACGGCGCCGCACTAGGCCCGCGGCGCGAGCGGCTGGCCGATGTCGGTCCCGCGAGGTGCGCGCACGATCATCGTGTCGTTGCCGCGTGACGTCACCGTGCATCCGTCGACCGACGCACCGATGTCCACCGCACGGAGCACCACGGGTGCCGTCGTGTTCCGGGAATCCATGCGCTCGACGAGTTCCTGGCCGGGGTAACAACCCTTCGAGAAACTGACGGCGACCTGCACAACTCCCGAGGTTGCCGGCACGTCACCCTCCTCGATGTCGACCCCCATCGACGGCCACCGGGCATCGACTCTCATCGCCTCGATCACCGATGCGTCGACGGGTTGACCTGCCTGAGGGAGAACGGAGGGTTCGGCAACCACGTCAATCGCATCGGTGCCGCCCCAGTAGGCGATGGCACGACCGGCGTTGGCTCCCACCGCGTCCGTGGATCCATCGCCACGGAACGCGCGCACGACCCAGTCGCTGGTGCGCATCGTGACCTTCGAGCGCAGGACATACCTCTGCAGCCGGTCGATCACCTTCTGGCCGAAGCCACGCTCCACGTCGAGTGTGTAAACCGTGTCCACGTGGCGCACGACGCGCACGAGGGCAACGACATGGCCCGTCGGGGCCAGCAGCAAGGAATGCACCGAGCCACCGACCGGGAGACCATTGATGTCCTGCGCGAGCTGCGAGTGCAGGAAGGTCCCCGCGTCGTCGCCCTGCACGATCACCACGTCCCGGTCGAGATCGGCCCACACGAGCGGCATGTCAGGCAACGGTCCCTGCCTCGCGACGGCGCTTCGTCATGCGGCGTGCGGCCGGGATCGCGATGAGGAGCGCCCTGGCCTTGTTGCCGCACTCGAGGTCCTCGTCGTCCGGGTCACTGTCGGCCACGATGCCCGCGCCGGCCTGCAGGCTCGCTCCCGTCGGACCGACGAACATCGTGCGGATCGCGATGGCGGTGTCGAGATTGCCCGAGAAGTCCACGTACCCGACGACGCCCGCGTACGGGCCGCGCTTGACCGGTTCGAGTGCGTCGATGATCTCCATGGCGCGCACCTTCGGGGCACCGCTGACCGTGCCCGCCGGCATGGTGGCACGCAGGACGTCGATGGTCGACATGCCGTCCACCAGGTCGCCGGACACCTGCGAGGTCATGTGCATGACGTGGCTGTACCGCTCCAGTGTCATCAGCTCGTCCACCTGCACCGTGCCGAACTTCGCCACCCGACCCACGTCGTTGCGGGCGAGGTCCACGAGCATGATGTGCTCGGCGACCTCCTTCGGGTTCTCCCGCAGTTCCCCTGCGAGTTTGCGGTCGTGCTCGTCGTCGCGGCCGCGCTTCCGCGTGCCGGCGATCGGACGGGAGATGATGCGGCCGTTCTGCACGCGCACCAACGGCTCGGGCGAACAACTGACCATGGTGAGCCCGGGCTGGCGAAGGAACGTCATGTACGGGCTGGGGTTCACCTGGCGGAGCACGCGGTACACGTCGAACGGGTCCGCGTCGAGATCCACGTCGTAGCGCTGTGCGAGGACCACCTGGAAGATGTCCCCGGCACGGATGTGTTCCTTTGCCACCTCCACCGCGCGCTGGTACTCGCCGTTCGGCATGGACGAACGCGCCTCGGGAACCTCATCACCGGGTGCCGGCGGCTCGACCGCCACATAGGCAAGGGGCTTGGCGAGGTCTGCGACGGCCTCGTGCACGCGCAGGACCGCGGCGTCGTACGCAGCATCCACTTCGTCCGCCGACAGCCCGGCCACGGGGACGCTCTCGAGCAGGTAGACCCGCTGGCGCCAGTGGTCGAACGCGGCAAGGCTGCCGATGATGCTGATGGCGGCATCGGGAACGCTGCGGTCGTCATGGGGGACATCGGGCAGGTGCTCCACCTCGCGGATCACGTCATAGCCGAGGTGGCCCATGAGACCACCCTGCAGGGGCGGGAGGTCAGGGAACAACGGCGCGCGGTAGATGCGCAGCAGTTCGTCCATCGCGGCGAGGATGCCCTTGTCGAGCGGCACCGATGCGGGGATGTCGCCGGTGGTCGTGAGCTTCCCGTCGCGCAGCGTCAACGTGCCGCGCGGGTTGCGCCCGACGAAGGAGAACCTGCTCCAGCGTTCGCCGTGTTCGACGGACTCGAGCAGGAACCCGTCGCCTTCCCCCACCAGTTTGATGAATGCGGCGACCGGAGTCTCGAGGTCGGCAAGGACGTGCGTCCACACGGGCACGACGGTGTGTTCCCTCGCGAGCGCGCGGAACTCCTCTCGCGTCGGCGTGATGGTGGTGGGGGTTGCGGTCACTGCGCCCCGAACTCGCGGTAGAAGCACGAACGCTCGCCGGTGTGGCACGCGCCCCTGCCCTCCTGGTGCACCTTGAACAAGAGCGTGTCGCCGTCGCAGTCGTACGCGGCGGACACCACGAACTGGCGGTCGCCGCTGGTGTCGCCCTTGCGCCACAGTTCGCTGCGGCTGCGGCTCCAGTAGACCATCCGGCCCTCGGCGAACGTCATGGCAAGGGACTCCGCGTTCATCCACGCCATCATCAGGATGTCGCCGGTCTCTGCGCACTGCGCGATGGCGGGAACCAGACCGTCGGAGTTGTACTTCACTGCGGCGAGTTCGTCGGCCGACGCAACGATGACACGGCCCTCGAGGGGCGCGGGGGTGCTGGACGACTGGTCGGGGGCCATGCCAAGCACGGTACCGTCTTGCCCCGTGGCACTAGAAACCGTTTCCCTCGAGACGATCGACGGGGTGCGGCTCGAGGCCGATGTCATCTGGGCGGAGAACGCGGCACCCCGGGCGTTCGTCGTGGTCGGCCACCCGCACCCTCTGTACGGCGGCGACCGCCACAACCACGTGGTGCGTGCCATCCAGTGGGCCGCACACCGGGCCGGGTGCCACTCGATCACGCCCGACTTCCGTGGTGCCGGAGCGAGCTACGGCGAGCACGACAACGGCGACTCCGAGCGACTCGACCTTGCTGCGGCGTGCGAGTTCATCGACCTCGTCGAGGATTCGGTGCCCGTCATCATGGCGGGGTACTCATTCGGTTCCGTGGTGGGTCTGAACGTGAGCAACCCCGCGATCGCGGGTTGGCTCGCGGTCGCACCGCCCGTCGCGATGATGTCGACACGACCGACCGCCGCATCGCACCACGCGCCGAAACGGATCCTCCTGCCCCGGCACGACCAGTACTCCACCGAAGATGCGATGGTCTCCCTCGTCAGCGACTGGACGAACACCGACGTCACCATGCTCGAGAGTGTCGATCACTTCATCGCGGCCGGTGCGGAGGACGCCTGCTGCGCCGCCCTCGACGCCCTGCTCGCCGACGTCCTTTAGTGCCGTGCGGGACGCACGGTGATGCCGCGCGACGACATCTCCGCCTTCGCCTCGGCGATCGTGTGCTCCCCGAAGTGGAAGATCGACGCCGCGAGCACGCCGGTGGCTCCCCCGTCGATGACGCCGTCCGCGAGGTGACCGAGGGTCCCCACACCGCCGCTGGCGATGACCGGCACGGGGACGAGATCGGTCACGGCGCGCGTGAGCTCGATGTCGAAACCGTCGCGCGTGCCGTCACGGTCCATGGACGTGAGAAGGATCTCCCCTGCACCGAGCGCCACGGCCTGCTCCACCCACGCCAGCACGTCGATGCCCGTGGGTGTGCGGCCGCCGTGCAGGTACACCTGCCAACCGCCCGTCGCCTCGTCACGCTTCGCGTCGACCGCACACACGACGCACTGCGCGCCGAACTCGGCCGAGATCTCCGAGATCAACCCGGGCCGCTGCACGGCGCTCGTGTTCACGCTCACCTTGTCGGCGCCCGCGCGCAGCAAGGCGCGCGCGTGGGACAGTTCGCGGATGCCGCCGCCGACGGTGAACGGGATGAAGACCTCCTCGGCGGTCCTGGCGACCACGTCGAGCATGGTGTCGCGGCCGTCCGATGATGCGGTGATGTCGAGGAAGACCAATTCGTCGGCGCCCTGTTCGTCGTAGCGCGCCGCGAGTTCCACCGGGTCCCCGGCGTCGCGCAGGTCCACGAAGTTCACGCCCTTCACGACGCGGCCGTTCGTGACGTCGAGGCACGGGATGACACGGGCGACGATGTCGGCGTTCACGCGAGCACCCCGATTGCCTCGGCGACGGTGAACCTGGACTCGTAGATGGCCTTGCCGACGATCACGCCGTCCAGCCTTCTGTTCGCGACGAGCGAGCGCAGGTGGTCGAGAGTCCCGACGCCGCCGCTGGCGATGACCGGAACGTCGGTGGCACGGGACGCCTGCAGGAGACCGTCTGCGTCCGGGCCGACGAGCATGCCGTCCCGGGAGATGTCGGTGATGATGAATGCCGCCGCCGAGGGGAAATCACCGAGGATGTCCAGCAGTTGCTTTCCCGAGGATTCCGTCCAGCCGTGGGTGGCGACGACGCCGGCCCTGTGGTCGAGACCCACCGCCACGGGAACGACCCCTGCGACAGCCTCGACCAACGACGGGTCGGCGACAGCCGCCGAACCCATGACGACCCGCGACACCCCGATGGACGAGAGTTCCTCGGCGTCGCGGACCGTGCGCACGCCGCCGCCGACCTGGAGCATCGCGCGGCCCCGCAGGGCGGACGCGACGTCGGCGATCACCGAACGATTGGTGCCGACACCGGACTTTGCGGCATCGAGGTCGACCATGTGCACCCAGGTTGCACCTTGAGCGACGAACGACTCTGCGACGTCGACGGGGCTGTCGGAGTACGCCGTCGAGTCGTCGTACTCGCCCTGGCGCAGCCGCACGACACGGGCACCGAGAACATCAATTGCCGGGTAGAGCTTCACCGCGACGCCGCCTTCACGAAGTTCCCGAGCAACGTGAGCCCGGCTGTCGCCGACTTCTCCGGGTGGAACTGGGTGGCGAACACGTTCCCGCGACGGAACGCCACGTTCAGGGTCGACCCGTAGTGCACCGTCGCCGCCACATCGGACGCATCGTTCGGCACGCCGTGCAGCGAGTGGACGAAGTACATCCAGGGGTTCTCTCCGAGCCCGTCGAACATGGGGTCGGGCATGCACAGTGTGAGCCTGTTCCACTGCATCTGCGGCCGCGGGACACCAGCCGGGACCCACTTCACGTTCCCGGGGATCACGCCGAGACCACGTGCACCGGGATCCTCTTCGCTCGCGTCGAACAGCATCTGCATCCCCACGCAGATCCCGATGAACGGCTTGCCGCTGGCCACCGACTCGTGCACGACCTCCTCGAGACCGTTCGCGCGCAGCGCATCCATGCACGCACCGAACGCGCCCACCCCTGGCAGGACGACGGCGTCAGCTGCGCGCGCGACCGCGGCGTCGGAGGTGAGTTCGGCCCGCGCACCGACATGCTCGAGCGCCTTCTGGGCGGAACGGAGGTTGCCGATGCCGTAGTCGAGGACTGCGATACGGGGCTGGGTCACGAAAGGACGCCCTTGGTGGAGGGCACCCCCGCTGACTCGACGCGCACTGCGTCACGCAGGCAACGGGCAAGACCCTTGAACGCGGCCTCGATGATGTGGTGGACATTGCGCCCCGCCTGCAGGTTGACATGCAGCGTGATGTTCGCGGACGTCGCGAGCGACGAGATCGCGTGCTCGGCGAGCGACGGGTCGAATGCCGGGTTGCCGAGCGGGAGGCACTCGGGGAGATCCACGTTCCATGCCACGAACGGACGGCCGCTGAGGTCGAGCGCGACGGCGACGAGTGCTTCGTCGAGCGGGAACGAGCCACTGGCGAAACGGCGCACGCCTGCCTTGTCCCCGAGAGCGTCGCGCAGTGCCTCACCGACGGCGATCGCGACGTCCTCCACCGTGTGGTGCGTGTCGATGTGCAGGTCACCCTCTGCCTTCACCGTGAGGTCGAACCCACCGTGGCGCGCCAACTGGTCCAGCATGTGGTCGTAGAAAGGGATGCCGGTGGAGATGTCACCCTTGCCGGAACCGTCGATGTCGATCGAGACCGAGATCGAGGTTTCCTTCGTGGTGCGGTTGCGCTGGGCGGTGCGTGCCATCCCACCATTCTCGCCCTTTGACGGACGGTTCAGGCGGTCAATTGCGAGATGGCTTCGATGAACGCCGCATTCTCCGCCTCGGTGCCGACGGTGACGCGCAGGCACCCGGCCAGGCGTGGCCACGAACTGCAGTCCCGCACGAGGATCCCCCGCTCCAGCAGTCCCTGCCAGAGGTCCGCCGCGGCAACCGTGGTCGGGCGGAACAGCACGAAGTTCGCCCCGCTGCGCCAGGTCTCGCACTTCGCCCCCGCCAGTGCGGCGGAGATGCGTTCCCTCTCGGACTTGATGAGCGACACGCGGGCGACCATCTCGTCGGTGTAGCCCAGAGCAGCGAGTGTGGCCGCCTGCTTGAAGGAGTCGAGATGGTACGGAAGTGCGGCGACCTCGATCGCCTCGATGACGGCGCGCGGCGCGACCACGTACCCGACGCGCAGCGCGGCGAGGCTGAGCGTCTTCGAGAACGTGCGCGTGACGACGAGCGGAAGGTCCTCCGACACCATGTCGATCGCCGACCAGTCGGAGAACTCCGCGTAGGCCTCGTCGACCACCACGATGCCCGTGGCGTTCTGCAGCAGCACCTGAAGGTTCTCCCGGGGCTCCACGACCCCGGTCGGGTTGTTGGGGTTGCAGAGGAACGTCACCGACGGCTTCTCGCGCTGCATGACACGTTCGATCTCCAGTGGGTCGAGCGTGAAATCGGCTCGCCTCTCGCCCGTCACCACGGTCGCACCGGTGACCCTCGCGATCTGTGCGTACATCTGGTACGTCGGCTCGAACATGGCCACCGTGCGGCCGTCACCGCCGAACGCGAGCAGGAGCAACTGGAGCACCTCGTTGGATCCGTTGCCGACGAAGACATTGGCCACCGACACTCCGTGGCGCGAGGCGATCTCGCCGCGGAGCGCTGACGCCGCGCGGTCCGGGTACCGGTTCCAGTCGATGGAAGCAGCGATGGCCCCGAGCGATTCCGTCCAGCCCGCGGGCGGCGGGAACGGCGACTCGTTCGTGTTCAACCGGATCGGCACATCCACCTGCGGCGAGTGGTAGTTCGACATGGCCACGATCTGGGGCCGGGGGTCGATGCGCTTCATGGCCTCACACTAACGATGGACGGCGCTTCTACTTGGCGACTTTTTCGGCACGCAACAGCAGGCGGTGCGCCGAGAGCAGCGCCCGCTCCGCCTCGTACATGGCACTGGCGAGGTCCTCGGTGTTCGGCCCGAGCGAATCGATCAACGAGGCGATGCGGATGCGGTAGCGCTCGATGTTCTCTGCTGACGCGGCGAGCTCCGCCCGGATGGTCTCTGACACCGCAGTGACGCTACTTCTTCTGGCTGCGGGTCGGCAGGGAAGACGACGGGCAGATGTCGGCGAGCTCGCAGACGTCGCACTTCGGCTTCTTCGCGTCGCACACGCGGCGACCGTGCAGGATCAGGCGAAGGCTGAAGCGTCCCCACTCGGGCGGGGGAAGGAACGCGTTCAACACCTTCTCCACCTTCACCGGGTCCTCCTCGGTGGTCAGACCGAGACGGCGCGACAGACGGCCGACATGGGTGTCGACAGCGAGACCCGGGAGGTCGAACACGACGCTCCGCAGGACGTTGCCGGTCTTGCGCCCGACTCCGGGCAGAGTGACGAGGTCGTCGAGGTCGCTCGGGATCTCGCCGCCGAAGTTGTCGACGACGGTGCGCGCCATGCCGATGAGGTTGCGTGCCTTCGACTGGTAGAAGCCCGTCGACCTCACGATCTCCTCCACCTCGGTGGGGTTCGCGACCGCGAGGGATTCGACCGTGGGGTACTTGGCGAAGAGATTCGGTGTCACCATGTTCACGCGCGCGTCGGTGCACTGCGCGGAGAGGATGGTGGCCGAGAGCAGCTCGTACGCGTTCGAGTGGGTGAGCTCGCACTCGGCCCCGGGGTAGAGCACCGCAAGGCGCGATGCGACCTCCTTCGCTCTTCCTGCTGGTGTTCTCGGCTTTGCCACGGCACGAAGGTACCCTCTGCGCGTGCGTTCGTTCGATGTCAGGCGTCAATTGAGTGATTCCGAACTCGTCGAAGTGGACGCCTTGATGGCCGATGCATGGCGCGCGGACGGCACCAGGCCGATGAGCGACCACATGTGGCTCGACCTGCGCGAGGGCGGCCGGCGCGGGTACGCGGGTGTCATCGCCCGCGACGACGACCATGACCACATCATCGGGTACTGCCAGGTCTCGCGCGGGAACGACTCATGGGGCATCGACCTGATCGTGCACCCCCACCACCGCTACGACATGGCCGAGATCGGCCCGCGCCTCCTCACCGAGGCGATCAACGTCGTCGCCGGCGACGGCGGCGGGCACGTGCACTGGTGGGTGTTCGAGGCGAACAATGCCCATGCCGTGCTCGCGAAGAGCGCAGGGTTCACACCCGGGCGGCGGCTCCTCCAGTTGCGCCGTCCGCTTCCGCTCGAGCCGGTCCACCTCGCGCTCATCGACGGATTCACCACCGGGTCTTTCCGCGTTGGCTCGGACGAGACCGAATGGCTGGCTCTCAACAACGCGGCCTTTGCCACCCACCCGGAACAGGGCGGGTGGACAGCCGACACCATCGCGTCGCGGCAGCGCGAGCCGTGGTTCGATGCGGACGGCTTCCGCATCCACCGCACCGACGGCGTCATGGACGGCTTCTGCTGGACGAAGGTCCACCGTGACGCACACGAGACACTCGGCGAGATCTACGCGGTGGGGGTGGACCCCTCCGTCACGTCGCGCGGCATCGGGCGGCGGCTCGTCATCGACGGCCTGCGGCACCTTGCATCCGTGGGCGCGGGCACGGCGATGCTGTACGTCGATGCAGACAACGCCGCGGCCATGAAGGTGTACTCGGCGCTCGGGTTCGTGTCGCACCACTCCGAGCTGGCCTTCGTGGGTGACGTGGAGGCGACCCGGTGACGTCCATACACGACCTCACACGCGAGCAACTCGCGCACGCTCTAGATGGAGAACCGGCCTACAGGCTCAACCAACTGTGGGAAGGCCTCTACAAGCAGTTCCTGCCCGTGGGCGACGTGAAGACGCTCCCGGCCGCGCTGAGGGAGCGCATCTCGTCCGCGTTCGCCGAGGCGCTCGTGGAGGTGGAACGCGTCGAGTCAGACGGCGGTGACACCGTGAAGTTCCTGTGGAACCTCGCCGACGGTGGCCACCCGATCGAGACGGTGCTGATGTACTACAAGGACCGCGCCACGGTGTGCGTCAGCACGCAGGCGGGCTGCGCCATGGCGTGCGGCTTCTGCGCCACTGGCCAGGCGGGGTTCACGCGGCACCTCACCGCCGGTGAGATCATCGAACAGGTCGTGCGCAGTGCGCGCGAGGCGCGCTCGCTCGAGCGCCGCATCGACAACATCGTGTTCATGGGCATGGGCGAACCCCTCGCCAACGAGGAACCGGTGTGGGAGGCGGTCGAGCGCATCCACGACGACATCGGCATCTCCGCGCGTCACCTCACCATCAGCACGGTCGGCATCGTGCCCGGCATCAAGACACTCACCCACCGGCCCCTGCCCGTGAACCTGGCCGTGTCCCTGCACGCCGCACGCAACGAACTCCGCGACGAACTGGTGCCGATCAACAAGCGCTACCCCATCGAGGTGCTGATGAACGCATGCCGCGAGTACCTCGGCGAGAAGAACCGGCGCATCACCTTCGAGTGGGCCCTGATCGACGGGGTCAACGACACCGACCGTGACGCAGAGGAACTCGCCGTGCTGGCTCGCAGCCTCCACCCCACGGCGCACATCAACCTGATCCCGTTGAACCCCACACCGGGCTGGCCCACGAAGGGATCCTCGAAGCGCCGGGTGAGCGAGTTCCGTGACCTGCTGGAGAGGTTCGGTGCGAACGCCACGATCCGCCAGAACCGCGGCACCGACATTGCGGCCGCTTGCGGACAACTGGCCGCCGGCCAGCCCGTGAAGCTGCGCAGGGCCCGCGACTAGTCCGCGAGGTACTTCGGGTTCGCCACGGCCACCTTGCTGCGGATGCTCGGCGCCAGGGTGTCGAGTACGCGCGCCAGCTCGCCGTCGAAGTCACCGTTCTTGATCGAAGCGGCAAGTTCGGCATCGGACGAGACACCGAGCGCGGCGAGCCGGGTGGCATGACCGGCTGCATCGTCGGCGCCGGACTCCATCTCCCGCTCGACCATCGCGAGGACGTTCACTGCGACTCGCGAGTGGAACTGCAGGCGACCCGTCACGGCCGGCGCGACCTCCTTCTCGATCCACTCGCGGACGGACTCGATGAGTTGTCGCGCCGTCGGCACGTCGTGCGGCGATGTCATCACACTCTCCCCTTCAACAGCTGCAGCAGGTCCCACTCGTTCTCGCAGACGCGGCGCCCGATCGCAGCAAGTTCGTGGCTGCGCGCGAAGCCGTTCAGGTGGCTGGCGGCCTGGATGATGCACATGATCCCCCACTTGAGCGTGCCGAGCACCTCCCACCAACGCACCACCTCGAAGTCCGGGCGCGGCTTCCCGGCGGATTCGTACGCATCGAACAGCTCGTCGTAGTCACCGATGCCGGCCACGGGCTTCGCGCCGCCGAAGCGCCACGCCTTCACGCACACCCAACCGAGGTCCTCCATCGGGTCGCCGATGTGGGCGAGTTCCCAGTCGAGCACTGCCGTCAGCCCGTTGCCGTCCACCATCACGTTGCCGAGGCGGAAGTCCCCGTGCACGACGGTCTTGCCTGTTCCCACCGGGCGGTTGGCGGCCAGCCAGCGGAACGCCACCTCGAACACGGGGTGCGGCTCGCCGACGTCGTCGAGCACCTTGCGGTAGTACGCCAGCTCGTCCTGTTCGACGAGACCGGGCACCGAGTCGACCGGGATCGAGTGGGTTGCCGCCATCGCGCGACCCATGTCCGCGGTGAGCACGGTGCGGGCGCGCGCGAACTCGTCGTCACGCTGGATCTTCCGCGCGATGGTCTCGCCCTCGACGGCGCGGACGATGAAGAACGGGTTCCCGAGCGCGGTTGACTCGCCCCCGTCCACGATCAACTCAGGCACCGTGACACCGGCCGCGTGCGCGGCGCGCAGGACTGATGCCTCGATGCTCATCCCCCGCGTTGCACCGTCACGCTGGCGCTGCAGGACCATCTTCTCGCCGTTGGCGGAGAACATCCACGTCTCGCGCGAGGCTCCACCCGACAGGCGCGTGAGGTTCTCGATGTCCGCACCGTCCATCACGGACGACAACTGCCCCGCGAGCGTTGCGGTTGCGTCGTTGCCCATGCGCCAACTCTGCCATGCCGACTAGCGTCCGTTCGGTGCCGAAGCAGACCGAGAGCATCATCCGGGCAACCGACATCGTCGTCACGCGGGAACCGCGCAACATCGTGGACGGGATATCCCTGCGGGTGGATGCGGGCCAGCGGTGGGTCATCCTCGGCCCGAACGGCTGCGGAAAGACCACTCTCCTGAAGGTCCTCTCGCTGTACCTCCACCCCTCCCGCGGCGACATCGAGGTGCTCGGCCGCTCGCTCGGGACCTTCGACATCCGTCCCGTGCGGCCCCGGATTGCCTATGCGTCCGCCAGCCTGGCGACCGAACTGCGGCCGGTGCTCACCGCGCTGGAGGTCGTCATGATCGCGAAGAACGGCGCACTGGAACCCTGGTGGCACGACTATGACGACGCGGACCGTGACCGCGCACTTGAGTGCCTGCGCAGATTGACCGTGGAGGACCATGCGGACCGCCCGTTCGGTTCGCTCTCCTCCGGTGAGCAGCAGCGCGTGCTCCTCGCGCGGTCCCTCATGAACGACCCTGTCTGCCTGCTGCTCGACGAGCCGAGTGCGCGGCTCGACCTCGGCGGGCGCGAGCACCTCGTGCGCATCCTCGACGCGTTCGCCCGCGACAACGCGTCGCTGCCGTCTGTCATCGTGACGCACCATGTCGACGAGATACCGGTGTCCACCACCCATGCCCTGATGATGCGGGACGGTCAGTCGATCGCAGCCGGGCCCATCAGCGAGGTGCTGACATCAGCGAACCTGTCGGAGTGCTTCGGGATGGACCTCGAGGTGTCGCGCCGGCCGAACGGCAGGTTCACGGCGTTTGCGAGGTGACGAGACGCGCGAAGGCGTCCTTGCCCGCGTCAATGTTGCCCGCGAGCACCCTGTCCAGCACCCCGGCGGTCCACAGCGAGCCGCCGTACTCGAGATCGATCGTGACCGCGGTCGATTCACCGGCCGACGTCACGTCCACGGTCATCCGCCACACCGAATGCGGCGCGTCTCCGCGTTCCTTCCGCTCGAACACGAATGATGCGGCGCCGGCAGATTGCTTGTCGACCGTGCGCACCATGCGCAACCGCTTCGAACGGGCGAACGGGCCGACCTTCGCGCGCAGTTCGACGGACCATGCGACCTCGTCGCCGTCGTCGTCGCGCGCGATGGAGTGGATCATCGGCATCCACTGCGGGTAGGCGGAGAGATCAACGAGATGCGGCACCACACGGTCGATGGTGACGGGCACCGTCACCGACGAGGACGCCCTCACTGTTTCTCCTGCGGGTCGCCGAAGGCGCGACCGAGCAGCCGCCCGCGACGGGGGGCATCGGGGTCGTCGGCGAGCGGGGTCTTGCTGAGCGACGGCGACCACGGGATGGCCTGCGTCTCGTCGGGGTCGATTGCCTCATCGGCAGGATCTGCCCCCGTGGCTGCAGATGTGTCAGTTGCTTCCGGCTCTAGCTCGCGCCTGATCGTCTCGAAGAGGCTCGGGGTGTCGACGCTGAGGACCTTCGCGCGCTTCGGCTTCGTCCCCGACGTCGCTTTCTTCTTCGGGGCCGGCACCTCGGGCACGTCACGGTCCGCATCGTCGGGGACGCGGAACAACTTCGGGACGGGGTCACGCCGGTCATCGAGCGTCCACCCACGGGGAACGACGAGTGCATTCGCGTGGCGGCGGCAGAGACGACCCGCGAGTTCCCTCTCGGCCACTTCTGCGACATCGACCCACACCACGAGGTTCATGCGGTCGATCCCGTACGACGCCGCCGAATCCGCCCCGCAGCCCGGTCGTTCGCACAGTGTTCGCACGCGCCCACGGTAGTGGTGCAACGGAGGAATGGTGGGCGATACGGGACTCGAACCCGGGACCTCTACCGTGTGAAGGTAGCGCTCTAACCAACTGAGCTAATCGCCCTTGCGGGACGCTCAGACTATCCCGAGGTGCCCGTTTTGCCCACGGTCAGTAGCCGCTGCGGGGGTCGACCAGGCCGACCAACGGCTCGCCCGCCACGTAACGCGCCACGTTCTCGCGGATCCGCTCGGCCAGCAACGGCACCGCCATCTCGGGGGTGTTGCCCACGTGCGGCGTGATGATGCAGTTCGGCATCGACCACAGCGGATGGTCGCCGGGCAGCGGCTCGGGGTCCGTCACGTCGAGTGCAGCACCACCTATGACGTCGTTCTGCAGGGCCCACACGAGGTCATCGGTGACGATGTGACCGCCGCGGGCCACGTTCACGATCCACGCGTGGCTCTCCATCACCTCTAGCTCGTTGCGGCCGATGATGCCGCGGGTCTCGTCGGTCAGCGACAGGGCGAGAACCACCACGTCGGCGCCGACGAGTGCGTCGACGAGGTTCTCCGTGCCGACAACGTCGTCGGCACCCTCGATGTGCTCCACGTTCCGTCGCACCACCGTGATGTGACAGCCGAACGGTGCCAGCAGCCGCAGGAGGGACTCGGTGATGCCACCGCCACCGAGAATCGTCACTCGCGCTCCGAGGAGGTTGCGCCCGACCGGACCCGTCCAG
>JBEGJV010000008.1:0-22664 GCA_041184385.1 Actinomycetota bacterium | reverse complement strand
GTGACGGCGTGAACGACGCGCCCGCGCTGCGCCAGGCGGACATCGGGATGGCGATGGGAAGGCGCGGGACCGACGTCGCCCGTGATGCATCGGCCCTCGTGATCACGGACGATGACTTCGGGTCGATCGTGAGGGGAATCGAACGGGGCAGGGGCATCTTCGAGAACATCCGCAAGGCAATGTCGTACGTCATCGCGGTGCACACACCGATCGTCGGGATGGCAGTGATCCCCCTGTGTGTCCCCTCATGGCCCCTCGTTCTGATGCCCCTGCAGATCGCGTTGCTCGAACTCATCATCGACCCGACGTGCTCGGTGGTGTTCGAGTCTGAATCCATCGACCCGGGCGCGATGTCGCGGCCGCCGAGACGGGCCGGCACCACGATGTTCGACCGACGGGTTCTCGTCGTCACCGTGGGACAGGGACTGGTGGTTCTCGCCTCGGTACTGGTGGTGTACGGCCTCACCGTGCGGTGGGGCGACCCGGCGGGCGTGACCCGTTCGACGACCTTCACGACGCTCGTTCTCTCGAATCTCGCCCTGATGTTCGTCAACAGGTCGTGGCATGCATCGGCATGGACGATCGCGAGGGAACGCCGGAACCCGTCCGTGCCCTGGGTTCTCGCCATCACGTCCGCGGTGACTGCCGTGCTGCTGCTGGTCCCGGTCTGCCGTCGAGCATTCGGGTTCGGCATGATGGACGCCGGCCACCTCGCACTGTCGTTCTGCGGTGCCGCTGCCGGCGTCGCATGGTTCGAGGCATACAAGTGCTTCCGTCGCGCCAAGTAGCCTGCGGGGCGTGAAGCTCTCCGTTCTCGACCTTGCCTCCATCGGCGACGGTGAGTCGATTGGCGAGAGCCTGCAGGGCTGCGTCGCGGTCGCGCAATCGGCCGAGCGTCTCGGGTACGCGCGTGTCTGGTACGCGGAGCACCACAACTCGAAGACCATCGCTTCGTCGGCGCCGGCGGTGCTCATCGCGCACGTCGCGGCGAACACCAACTCCATCAGGCTCGGCGCCGGCGGTGTGATGCTCCCCAATCATTCGCCATTGGTCATCGCCGAGCAGTTCGGCACCCTTGCGTTGCTCCATCCTGGGCGCATCGACCTCGGGCTCGGGCGTGCACCCGGCACCGATCAAGCCGCGTTCATGGCCATGCGCCGCGACCCCCGGTCATCGGACAGGTTCGCCGAGGATGTTCTCGAGCTGCAGGCCTTCCTCGGGGACGAGTCGAAGGTGCCGACAGTCGTCGCGACACCGGGCAAGGGAACGAACGTCCCGCTGTACGTGCTCGGGTCCTCACTCTACGGTGCACAGCTCGCCGCCGCACTCGGTCTCCCCTTCGCTTTCGCATCGCACTTCGCCCCGCAGATGCTTCACCAGGCACTGCACATCTACCGCGAGAGGTTCAACCCGTCGGCGCAGTTGCAGGAACCGTACGCAATGGCCGCAATGGGCGTCATCTGCGCCGAGACCGACGAGGACGCACAGCGCCAGTTCCAGCGCAGGCGACGGATGTTCGTGCGCCACCGCTTCACCAACGGCGGGCGCGAGATCACCGACGAGCAGGTCGACCAGATCCTCGCGTCTCCCAACGCCGCCGCAATCGACGAGATCTTCACCTATGCCGCGGTCGGCACGCCGGCCACGGTGGCCGAGCGCATCAACAATTTCGCCTCGGCGACCCGGGTGGACGAGGTGATCACCTCCCACTACGCCGACACGACGGCAGCACGGGTCCGGTCACTCGAACTCACGGCGGCAGCAGTCGGGCTCGCCGAGATGTCGAACGCATGAGAGCCGACGACATCCCCGTCGCGAACACCCCTGCGGGGGGCTACGGAGCGGAGTTCCCGCCGTTGATCCTCGCCGGGTGCTCCGAACCACTCGTTGACGGCGCCCCCGACCTTCGGGGCATCTGGAAGGCGATCAGCGCGACGCGCGGCGGCGAGCCCGTCCCGGCCGGTGACCGTCTCCTGTCGTACACCGAACGCATCGAGCAGTGCGGCAACAGGATCGTCGACTGCGGGGGCGGCACGATCGCCGATGCCCGTGCCGACGGGACCGAGGAGAACGGTGTCCACGATGTGTCGGCCTTCGACTACGTCACGCCGATCCACGTGACGGCCTCCTACGAGGACGGCGCGTTCGTCCTGAGGCCCGTCGGCCTGCCCGGCATCGAGGTGCGCCGTCACCTCGACGAGGACGGCCACATGGTGTGGACGCGTCCCGACATGGGCGGCATCCGCGTGGTCCTGGAGCGAGTCAGCGGACCCCGCTGACTCGCATCCTCACTCGCCGATCAGTTCCTTGCGCACCTCGCGCTTCAGGAACTTGCCGTTCGCATTGCGCGGGATCGGCTCGGTGCGGAACCAGATCTTCGAGGGAACCTTGAACTTCGCCAGCGACGAGAGCAGGAACCCGCGCAGTTCGTCCTCGGTCAGGGACGTGCCCGGCTTCAGCAGGACGGCAGCAGCGACCTCCTCGCCGAGACGCTCGTCCGGGATGCCGAACACGATGGCCTCCGCGATCGCGTCGTGGTTGTAGATGGCCGCCTCGACCTCGCTGCAGTAGACGTTCTCGCCACCGCGGATGACCATGTCCTTCGCGCGGTCCACGAGGAACACGAACCCGTCCTCGTCGATGCGGGCGATGTCACCGGTGTTCAGCCAGCCGTCCTTGATGGTCTCGGCGGTTGCCTCGGCACGGTTGAGGTACCCCTTGATGGTGACCGCGCCGCGCACGCACAGGATGCCGACGGTGTCCGGGTGAGCAGGGAGGTCATTGCCGTCCTCGTCGACGAGCTTCGCCTCGAGGGTCGGCACGACGGGCCCGCAGGACTCGGGCTTGGCCAGGTACCAGCGCGCCGAGTTCGACGTGATGATGCCGTGGGTCTCGGTCATGCCGTAGCCGGTGCTCGGGGCACCGTTCTTCAGCGCGCCCGCGATCTTCTTCACCAGGTCCGGCTGCACGGCGGCACCGCCGCCGCCCATTCCCTGCACGGACGACGTGTCGCGCTTCGACCAATCAGGATGGTTCAGCATCTCGCGGCTCATCGTCGGCACACCCGAGAAGGTGGTGACCTTCTCGCGCTCGATCAGTTCCAGGGCACGGCCCGGGTCCCACTTGTACATCATCACCAGCGTCGCGCCGGACAACGTCGCCGGGTGAAGGATGCAGTTGCACGCGGTCACGTGGAACAACGGGGTCGGCGCGAAGAACACCGGCGGCCTCGGCGCGGGGACCGACGTCGGTGCCTCGACGTCACCGGCAGCGATTGCCTTCTGCTCGGCCAGCGCGACCGTCGATGTCATCGCGACGATGTTCAGGATGTTCGTGACGGAACCGCGGTGCGTCAACTGGGCGCCCTTCGGGAAACCCGTCGTTCCGGACGTGTAGAAGATGGTCGCGTCATCGTCGGGGTCGATGTCGACGTTCGGCAGTGACCCGGGGTCGGTGGTCGACATCACGTCGGACCATGTCGCACTGTTGGCCGGCAGCGGGCGGTCGCTGCGGACGGCGATCACGTGCATGCCGGGCCGCTCCGGGACCTGCGACAGTCGCTCGAGCCGCTCGTCGTCACCGATGAACACGACGGGATCGCTGTCGTTCAGTGCGTACTCCATCTCGGGTGCCGTCCACCACGCGTTCATTCCGACCACCGCGGCACCGATGGAGACGGTTGCCCAGTACCCGACGACCCATTCGGGGTAGTTGCGCATCGCGAGCGCCACCCGGGTGCCGCGGTGGGCCCCGTGCGCCACGAGGTACGCGGCGAGCTTGCGCACCTGCGCGTGGATCTCGTTGAACGTGTACCGCTCGTCCTCGTAGACGATGTAGTCCTTGTCCCCGTGCCCGGCAGAGAGCTCCCACAGGACGCGCATGTGCGGCGGCGCGGCGGCGAACGTGAGGATGTCGACACCCCGCACGTTGGTGCGGGTCAGTGCGAACTGGGCGCCCGGGGCGGTCAGTTCGGCGCGGGCGGCTTTGTAGTGCTCAATCACGTTGAGCATCTTTGCCGATTGGGGCAGTCAGCGCACAGGCGGGGTCAACCCACGCGCCGCAGTGACACACTCCCCCCGGCCCAGGTTGCGGTCCACAGACGGACCGAGTGCGCACCCGCGCCGGACAACAACGAGGTCTCCACCGGGGCGACAAAATAGCTGGACGACCCTGCGGCTAGGCCGGCGAGTTCGGACACGACGCCGACGAACACCCCGTCGACCTCGACGACCCCCTCCGTGCTCCGGTCGATCGTGCGGCTGGTGCGGACAGTCCCGAATGCGCGGGTCGGGACGGATGCAAATCGACCCTCCCCGACCGAGTCGAAGGCCGACCGGTTCGCGACGGTCCACGACACCGCAGTCTCGCGCTCGGGATTGTCCGGGACACGCGAGCCCACGAGAGAACCACTCAGACCGCCCCGGACGATGTCCGAAGCATCGCCGTCAGCGTCCACCCACTTGCCGTAGTAGGCGACACGGTCCCTCAGTTCTGCGACACCAGTGGTGAGATCGAATCTGCCCTTCGGCCAACGAACAGTGCGCACCGGCCTGTGCGGACACGATGCGGCGAGGTCCGCACCATCGAACCCCCAACCGGTCTCCACCCCGACGGCAGCAAGAACGGTCGGGAGGATGTCCACCGAGGAAACGGGGCAGTCATCGATCCTCCCCGCCGACTGGCCCGGGTACTTCACGAACAACGGCACGCGGTAGATGTCATCAAGGGTCTGCGGGTTCCCCACGTTCACCACGTCCCTGTAGGACTCACCCGGAACGAATGTCAGGCCGTGGTCGGCTGTCACCACGATCATCGTGCTGTCCCACCTGCCCGAAGCCTTGAGTCTCCGCACGAGCCCGCCGATGACGGAGTCGACGGCCACGTACTGGCGCAGGTGCGACTGGTACGCGTCGCGTCGCCTGTCGAGGTTCGTGACCGGTCGTGGGTCGTTGTCCGGCCGTGCCGACATCCGCAGGTCGGGGGCAAGTGTCCACGGCTTGTGCGGCAGCAGGACGTGCGCGAAATGGAGAGTCGGCGAGGTCGATGTCGCGGCGTTGTCGGTCAATCTCTCGAGTGTCTGCACCCGGCCGGCGTGGCCGGACCGCGGTGCTTCCGTCGACCCCGGTGTCGCTGTCGTCGGTTCCGCGTCCTTGTCGGCGCCGCCCCCGAACTCGCCCCATCCCTCGTCTATGGCGGGCAGACGTGATCTCAGTCCTTCCGGGAGCAACTTGTGACCCACGACGACCGATGCATCGCGGAGGAACGAGGGAAACGGAACTCGTTCCGTCACAGGCGAGGCGTCCGTCGGCGACGAGGACGAACCGTGAGAGGCACACACGGCGTCCGGGCACATCGCCGTCACGGCCTCCGACACGTCCATGTCCATCGAACCGCCGAGGGCCGTGAAGAGGTTCCGGGGATGGTCGCCGAGGATCGGCTGTCCACCTGTCGGCCACTTCCCCTCGAGCATCGCAGGCACCGCATCCGTCGTCTTCTGCGACGTGGCGACCACGTTGCGGTACCAGGTGGACTGCGAACCGAGCGCGGCGAACCCCGGGAACCGGTCGGCGTTGATGGTCCCGTCGGTGCCCATGAGCGGGAACAAGGGCGCTTCGTCGAGGACGATCCACACGATGCTCGCGGTCGGTCGCGGTGTCGACGGACCGACCGGTGTGGTCGTTGCCGCAGGCGGGTTGATGATCGGCATCGCAGCCTGCGCGAAGAGAACCGCAACCACCAGCGACACGATCGACACGTACGAGACCCAGGAACGCACCGAGTCGTGACGCATGTAGGTGCGGACGACGAGTCCCGCGAGCACGAACGTCACGGCAGAGTCGACGACCCACGAACCCGTCGAGACCCCACGCAGGAACAACGACACGACCGCCCACGAACCGATCCACACGAGAGATGCATGGACCCGGCGAGCCGGCACCGTGGCGACACGCACGAGCACGACGTCGATGCACAGGAGCAGAAGGGGCGGGACGAGGAGGACGAAGAGCGCGAACCACACCACGATCGCCCCCGAGAAATGCGCCGCGGTGAAGACGGCAAGGTTCTCCCCGTAGATCTGGAGAAGAGGCTGTGCCACGGCCACTGTCGTGAGAGCCAGATAGGCGGCACCTCGTCGTTGCCACGACGGCACCGGGTCCTGGGTCTTGTCCGGGTCATCGGGCACGGTTCACCACGATAGTGAGCGGCCGATTCCGGGCACCCCCGACTGCGGAATCGTCTCGTTCTGTGTTGGTTAACACCCGCGCAACACTGCACAAGTAGCGTTGTCTCCATGGGTTCAGACAACACCGTGGGTCCGGAGTCTGTCGCGCACGCGCGCCAGGTCGCCGAAGCAGCCGAGCAGACACTACAGGGTGGCGAAACCGAGGAGAAGCACCACCACCACGTGTCCGAAATCAGCACGGCCGCCCTCACCCTCGGGGCGCTGGGGGTTGTGTACGGCGACATCGGCACGAGCCCCCTCTACTCGCTGAAGGAAGCATTCAACGAGGAGTCCCACCGGATGATCGTCGACCGGATCAACGTGTTCGGCGTCTGTTCGCTGGCGTTCTGGTCGCTCATCATCATCATCTCGGTCAAGTACCTGATGTTCGTGATGAAGGCGGACAACAAGGGCGAGGGCGGCATCCTCGCCCTCACCGCGTTGGTGATGCCGCGGCAGAACCGCCGCGTCGCGAAGGCGGGACTGCTCGTTGCACTCGGCGTGTTCGGCACATCGCTCCTCTACGGCGACGGTGTCATCACGCCGGCAATCTCGGTTCTTTCCGCCGTCGAGGGACTCGAGGAGGTCTCCACATCATTTGCCGACTGGGTCGTCCCCATCGCCATCGCCATCATCGCGGGGCTCTTCCTCGTGCAGAAGCGCGGCACAGGCGCCGTCGGGAAGGTGTTCGGGCCGATCATGATCCTGTGGTTCGGGACCATCGCGGTTCTCGGTGTGTCCCACATCTTCGACCACCCCGCCATCATGTCGTCGGTGAACCCGCTGTACGCCGTGCAGTACTTCACCCACGAACCGCTGAAGGCGTTCCTGTCTCTCGGCTCCATCTTCCTGGTCGTCACGGGCGGCGAGGCCCTCTACGCAGACATGGGGCACTTCGGCCGCAAGCCCATCGCCATCGGCTGGTACGCCATGGTCCTGCCGTCGCTGGTCCTCAACTACTGGGGACAGGGAGCGATGCTGATGAAGCACCCCGAACACGTCGAGAGCATCTTCTTCAGCATGGTGCCCGATGCCGTTCTTCTCCCTGTGGTCATCCTCGCCACGTGCGCCACGATCATCGCGTCGCAGGCCCTCATCTCCGGTGTGTTCTCCCTCACCGCGCAGGCAGTGCAGCTCGACTACCTGCCGAGAATCGCGATCCGCCACACGTCATCACAGCACTCCGGGCAGATCTACGTCCCTCTCGTGAACTGGGGACTGATGATCGCCTGCATCGGCCTGGTGCTCGGGTTCCAGACGTCCAGCAATCTCGCTGCCGCGTACGGCATCGCCGTCACCATGACCATGGCCATCACGACCCTGATCTTCTACCGCGTGCTGACGGACAAGTGGTCGTGGAAGCCGGCGCGGGCCATGCTCCTGTGCGCACCCCTGATGATGATCGAACTCGGGTTCCTCGGTGCGAACGTCGTGAAGATCCCGCATGGCGGTTGGTTCGCGCTGCTCGTCGGCATCGTGCTGATGGTGCAGATGCAGACATGGAGACGTGGACGCGCATTGGTCGCCGACCGCATCCACCGTGGCGAACAGAATCTGGTCGAATTCCTCGACAACACCGAGGACATCACCCGTGTCAACGGGACAGCGGTCTTCATGTTCAAGGACCTCGGCAAGGCCCCACCGGCACTGGTGAACAACCTGCTCCACAACAAGGTGCTCCACCGCACCACGCTGATCGTCTCGGTGGACACCGCGGACTCGCCGCGCGTGCCCATGGAGGAACGCGCCCACGTGAAGAAGGTGGCCCCTGGGGTGTTCCAGGTGGAACTCGAGTTCGGATTCATGGACGAGCCGAACGTGCCCGCCACTCTCGAGACGATCGACTTCCGCGACCTCACGTACGACAAGTCCGACGTCACCTATTTCATCGGTCATGAATCGATCGTCGCGGGCAAGGTGCCCGGCATGCACCCGCTCCTGGAACAACTGTTCGTGCTCCTGAACCGCGGGGCTGACTCGGCCGTGCGATTCTTCGGGCTGCCCACCGACCGCGTGTTCGAGGTCGGCTCGCGCGTCGAGATCTGACGGGTCAGCGCACCACGTAGCTGGTCATCGACAGCGAACCCATCACGCAGCCCCCGACGAGCAGGTCCGCACCGCGACCCGATGCCGCGGCGAGTCCTGCCGTGTACAGCAGCGGGACGAAATGGTCCGGCGTCGGCGAGGACAGCGCCCACGCCGGGTGGGACTCGACCCGGGACACCGATTCGGGATCGGAGATCATCGCGGAGCGGACGTAGTCGTCGAACTGGACGGCCCAGTCGTACCCGGAATCGGTCGCGCCCCAGTCGATGCGACGCAGGTTGTGCACGACGTTGCCGCTGCTGACGATGAGCACCCCGTCCTCGCGCAGCGGTGCGAGTGCCGCGCCGATCGACATGTGCTCCGCGAACGACTTCGTTGCGTCGAGCGACAACTGGACGACGGGCACGTCGGCCTCGGGGAACATGTGGACCAGAACCGACCACGTGCCGTGGTCGAGACCCCAACTGTCCGTGTCCTTGCCAACCCACACAGGGTCGAGCGTGTCCACCACCTGTTGAGCGAGTGCGGGGCTTCCGGCAGCCGGGTACTGGACGGCGAACAACTCGTCGGGGAACCCGTAGAAGTCGTGGATGGTCTTCGGTGATTCCATCGCCGTGACGGCAGTTGCGTTGATCCACCAGTGCGCCGACACCGCGAGAATCGCACGGGGCTTCGGGATGGACCGGCCGAAGTCGTGCCAGGCCTGCGTGTACCTGTTGTCCTCGAGCGTGTTCAACGGACTCCCGTGACCGATGAACACGGCGGGCATTGTCGGCATGACAGCATGATACTTGCGGGCGCAAGCAAATCCAAAGGGGGTCTGCTCTCCCGTGCTGATTTACCGTTGCCCCGTGACCATCGTCGACTCACACGTCCACCTTCTGCCCGGTCGCATCGGGGAGAAGGTGCGGGCGTTCTTCACTGCGGGCGAGGACCGCGGCGCGTTCACGCTCGCGTACCCCGCTGATCACCGTGCAGTCGCGGACCGGTTGGTTGCCGAGGGAATCGACGAGATCTGGAATCTCCCCTACTCGCACAAGACGGGTGTGGCAGAGGGACTGAACGCGGCATCGCGGACCACGGTCGAGTCCTTCGGCGACCATCCGTTGAGCATCGTCGGTGGCGCCACCGTCCACCCCGACGACGACGATCCCGCCGGTGTCGTGCGCCGCGCTCTCGACGTGCACCACCTGAAGGTGCTGAAGCTGCATTGCTCGGTCGGTGACTTCCCGGTTGATGACCCGCGCCTTCGCGGCGCCTTCCGGGTCGCGGAGGAACGGCAGATGCCCGTTGTCATCCATCTCGGCCATGCGGTGAACGGTCTGACCGAGGAGCACGAGCTCGCATCGATTGACCGGCTGTGCGGCGAACACCCGCAACTTCCGGTGGTCCTTGCCCACTTCGGCCACCACTCGGCGCGCGAGGCGTTCTCGCTGTTCGACAGGCACCCGCGGTTCCATGCCGACCTCACACCCGTCGTCACCGCGGCGCCCGAGGTCACGGCCGAGATGATGTCGGCCCACCCTGACCGGATCCTCTTCGGCACCGACGCACCGAACACGGCGATCAGTGCCGCGGACCACATGATGTGGCTGCACGGCTTCGGTCTTCCCGCCGAGGCGGAGGCATTGATTCTCGGCGGCACCGCGCGCCGGCTCACCGGCGCGGTGCGGTCCTAGAGAAGGTGCTGCGGGTAGTCCGCGTACGACGCCTTGAACACGCCCTGGTTCAGAAGCACCGACGCGACGAGCACCCCGGTCTCGGGGTCCACGATGCGCGTGTCAGTCCAGTAGAACTCCACGCGGCGCGTCTGGCCGAGCGCGACCACCTCGCGCTGCAGTTCGTACTCTTTCCCGACGAACACGGGACCGGCGAGCATGCGTATCTCGAGATCCATGAACAACCCGACCGCGGGACCGCGCACGGTGCCGGCTGCCGGGCAGTTGGCCGCGAGCACACTGACCATCTCCGTGGGAACAATCGCGCGTCCCCATGGTGATGACGAGGCGCTCGACGGGTCATACCACGGCGAGTTCTCCGTGATCGCCTGGAGTTTTTCCTTCAGCGAGAACGGGTAGAGGTTGCCGTTCCGTTCCGAGAACGTCATCGTGCCGCGCGCGGCCCTCGATGTCTCCCCCACCGACACCTGGTCGAGGATGAACAACTCCCCCGCCGGCTTCAGTGCGGCCCGGCGCCTGTCGAGCTCCGTCTGCGGATGGTCCGGCCCGACGGAAATCGTGCCCGAGAGCACTGGCGTGCCGTCGGCCTTCACGGCAGCGATGCCGGCGATGTTCGCCCCGGTCGGTCGCGCGGTCGCCTGAACCTGCTCACCCTCGATCACCATGTTCTCGAAGTGGCTGCTGATGCACCCGCGCTCGAACCACGCACTGCCCCACAGCGCGACACCCATCGGGTCGAACTGGCTGAAGTGTGTCGGGCCCTCGATCGGTGCCCCGATGAGCCCGAGCTTCTCGGCGGTCTCGTCGTCATGCACGCTCGCGTGCCCGTCGTACTCCTGGTGGGCCAGCATCTGGCGCGGCGACCTCAGCGGCCCGGTCAGAGTGAGTTCGGTCCCGAACGCGTCCATGCTCATTCCTTCACCCGTTCGGCGCGCAGGGCCGAGCGGCGCACCTTGCCGTCGTCACCGCGCAGCGGGAAGTCCACGTACTCGAACGTGCGCGGGATCTTGTAGACGACGAGGCGCTCGGCGAGGAACGACTTCAGTTCGTCCTCGCCCACCTTCGAGGAATCCGCCTCGAGGATCGCGTGGATCACGGCTCCCTTGTCCTCGTCCGGAAGACCTATCACGGCGCAACTCTGCACGGCCGGGTGTTCCTGGATCGCCGCTTCCACCTCTGCGGGGTAGATGTTCGCACCACCCGAGAGGATCATGTCGCTCGCACGGTCACCGAGATAGAGGTAGCCGTCCCCGTCGAGACGCCCCATGTCGCCGAGGGACTCCCAACCGTCCTCGCGCACGCGCGCCGTGGCCCCGACGTACTTGTAGGTGGGTGTGCCCCTCAGGGAGCGCATCCACACCTCGCCCATCTCGCCGACGGGGAGCTCGTTGAAGTCCTCGTCCGCGATCATCACCGTTCCCGGTTGCACCTTGCCGACGGACCCTCGGTGGGCAAGCCACTCCGGCCCGGAGATGACGGTCGCCGTCTGGGCTTCCGTCCCCGCGTACAGCTCGAAGATGCGCTCTGCACCGAGCCAGTCGATCCAGCACTGCTTCAGCCATTCGGGGCACGGCTCCGCGAGATGCCACACGACACGAAGGGAAGAGAGGTCATAGGAGTCACGGACATCCTCGGGCAGGCGCCAGATGCGCTTCATCATCGTGGGCACCATGTAGAGCACCGACCCCTTGTGCCTCTGGATCTCGGCGAGCGTCCCTTCCGGATCGAACCGCGGCATCAGCGCGACACGCACGCCGTTCAACAATGCCTGGCAACTCCACACCGCGGGGCCGTTGTGGTACAGCGGCCCGGGCATGACGAGGCAACCACCGACGTCCATCAACAGCGGTGGTGGGAGTGTCTCGTCCATCGAAGCGGGGTCTCCCGACACGATGAGCTTCGGCCGTCCGGTGCTCCCGCCCGATGTCGGCGCCTTCCATGCCGGAGACACGACATCGGGGAGGTGCGAGGCATCGGCGGCGGGCGCCCGGAACCCGACGGGTATCGACGGACGGCCGGCAATGGCGCCGTCGGCCACACCGATCACCACAGGCGGGTTGGCGAGATCGATCAGTGCGTCGAGTTCGCGCTGCGGCAGGCGCGACGACACGGGCTGCGGCGTGGCGCCGAGCATCCAGATTGCGACGTAGGACACGAACCACTCGATGCTGTTCGGCACCGCGACAGTGACCAGGTCACCGAATTTCACCCCGAGCGACTGGAGGTGCACGGCAAGATCACCTCCGCGGCGCAGCAGCTCGGCGCGCGTGATCGATTCGTCCTGGCATGTCACCGCGACGAAGTCCGGGTCGCTCCCCGCGAGCGCCCGCAACTGGTTGACGAATGAGATCATCGTGCCCCCTTTGTCCCCAATGATGACCGATTCAACCGATGGCCAGCGACACGACGGGGAGAACCACCAGTGCGACCGTGGTTCCGACTGCCACCAACGTTGTCGTGAGGTCCTCGTCGAACCCGGCGGAGATGCCGATGATGCCGGCCGTCACCATGGGCGGCATCGCGCTTTCCAGGAGCGATGACCGCCACGGGACGGCACCGGGGTCGCCCACCAGCAATGCCAGGGCAAGGACGACCGCGGGCAACAGCAGCATCTTCACCGAGAGGCCGAACAGCACGATGCCTGCCCTGTCGATGCGCAGGCGCGGTGTGAACCGCAGACCGAGCGACACGATCGCGACGGGCGCGACCGTCCTGCCGGTGGTGGCGAACGCGTCATGAAGCCACTCGGGTGTCGACCCGAGGCGCAGGAACATGCTGACCACCAGTGCGATGAACGGCGGGAACGTCACGAGGCGCCGCACCACCGGCCTGATGCCCCTCTCGCCCGCGCCGAAGCGACCCGCGACGAGCGACCCGTACGTCGCGAGCGCGAGGAACGTGCCGAGTTGGTCGAAGGCCAGCGCCGCAGGAACATGCTCGTGACCGAGAATCGCCTCGACAACCGGGAGACCGAGGAAGCTCGTGTTCCCGAGCGGCACGACCATCAACAATGCGCCGGTCACCGCGACGGACCATGACTTGCGCCTTGACACGGCAATCACAGTCGCCGCCGCCACCGAGATCGTCAGCCACGCCGTCAGCACCGGAACGGCTGCCTCCGAACCCAACGTGAGTGAAGGGAGCTTCGCCAGGATCAACGCCGGCAGGGCGACATTGACCACCCAGAGGTTCAGGAGACCCGACACGCGCAGCGGTGCTGGGAGAGCCCGGCCGGCCACCACACCGCAGACGAAGTAGAGGGTCACGGCGAGCACACCCCAAGTCTTGTCGTCCGTCGGCCGACTGGTAGAACCGTGTCCGTGACCACGCACTCCGTCAACTCGCCCCTGATCGGCACCGTCTTCCGCATCACCGTGTCGCCGGGCGACCAGGTGCGGGCCGCGCAGGAGATCGTGATCGTGGAGTCCATGAAGATGGAGCACCCGGTGGAGGCCGGTGTCGACGGCGTGGTGGAGGAAGTGCTCGTCGCCGAGGGCGAGACCATCGCGGCCGGGCAGACCATCGTGCGCATCACACCCGGTGCAGTGACGGGGGCCGAAGTGACCTCCGTGGCCGGTACATCAAGCGGAGAACGGGCCGACCTCGCCCGGTACCGGGAGCGCAGGTTCCTCACGACCGACGAGGCACGCCCCGATGCAGTCGCACGGCGCGCCGCACGGGGTCATCGCACCGCCCGGGCGAACATCGCCGACCTGGTCGATGAAGGGTCGTTCGTGGAGTACGGGTCGTTCGCGATTGCCGCCCAGCGCCGCAGGCGAGAACTCGACGACCTCATCCGCAACACGCCCGCTGACGGCCTCGTCGGCGGTCTCGCGCGCGTGAACGGCGAGCAGTTCCCGGGCGACGAGGCGCGTGTCGCAGTCGCGTCATACGACTACACGGTGCTGGCCGGCACGCAGGGCCAGAAGAACCACACGAAGAAGGACCGCATCTTCGACGTCGCGGAGCAGTTGCGCCTGCCGTTCATCCTCTTCGCGGAGGGCGGCGGTGGACGTCCCGGTGACACGGACGCATCGGGGGTGGCCGGGCTCGACTGCCTGGCGTTCGCCTACTTCGCCCGGCTGTCCGGACTTGTTCCGCTCGTCGGCATCACGAATGGGTACTGCTTCGCGGGCAACGCCGCGCTCCTCGGCTGTTGCGACATCATCATCGCCACGGAGGACAGCTACACCGGCATGGCCGGCCCGGCGATGATCGAGGGCGGTGGTCTCGGAGTCGTGAAGCCCACGGACATCGGCCCGATCGACGTGCAGACGGCGAACGGCGTGGTGGACGTGCGGGTGAAGGACGAAGAAGAGGCCGTTGCGGTGGCGAAGAAGTACCTCTCGTACTTCCAGGGTCCGCTCGCCGCCTGGGAGCGTCACGACGACGCCCTGATGCGCGATGTCGTTCCCGAACAGCGCACGCGCGTCTACGACGTGCGGCGCGCCATGGAACTCCTCGCCGACAAGGACACACTCCTCGAACTGCGCCCGACGTTCGGCATCGGCATCCTCACCGCACTCATGCGCATCGAGGGGCGTCCGGTCGGCGTGATCGCGAACAACCCTGCACACCTGGGCGGTGCGATCGATTCCGACGCCGCCGACAAGGCTTCGCGGTTCATCCAGCTGTGCGACGCGTTCGACCTGCCGATCGTCAGCCTCTGCGACACGCCGGGTTTCATGGTGGGTCCGGATGCGGAGCACTCCGCCCAGGTGCGCCACTTCGGGCGCATGTTCGTGACGGCCGCCAGCATCACCGTGCCGTGGGTGACGGTCGTGCTGCGAAAGGGGTACGGACTCGGTGCCCAGGCGATGGCCCGGGGAAGTTTCCACGGGAACGCCATGACCGTTGCCTGGCCGACGGGTGAGTTCGGCGGCATGGGCCTCGAGGGTGCGGTGCGACTCGGTTACCGCAAGGAACTGGAAGCCGAGACCGACCCGGCCAAACGAGCGGAACTCGAGTCGTTCCTCATCGCGCGCGCCTACGAGAACGGCAGCGCACTGAACATGGCTAGCCACGTGGAAATCGACGACGTCATCGACCCGGCCGACACGCGTGGCCACATCCTCGCCGTGATCGGAAGCACGAAGTCGTGGCGCGACCGTCCGGGCAAGAAGCGCCCGATGGTCGACACCTGGTGAACTAGAAGGCGGCGAGTCCGGCGCGCAGCTGTTCGGCCAGCTCGGAATCCGTCACGACGTCACCGTCGGCCGCCATCTTCTCGTGGATCGTGGGCGACGTCACGGTGGAGACGATCTCGTTGCCGAACAACGGAAGCAGGTCGTTCATCGTCTTCGCGATGCGCTGGCCACCACCGGGGCCGGGAGTCACCGCGATGACCATGATCTTCTTGCCCATCAGTGCGCCCTGCCTCATCGGCCTCGTCAACCAGTCGATGGTGTTCTTCGTGAGCGCGGAGAACGAGCCGTTGTACTCGGGGGTGGCAAAGATGACCCCGTCCGCCTCCTTCACGGCCGCGCGCATGGCGACGACGGACGCGGGCTGCGCCTCGTCCTCGAGGTCCTGGTTGTAGAAGGGGACGTCGGACAGGTCGAAGAACGCGATCTGCACGTCAGCCGGGGCGAGCGCCGGGAGGGAGTTGATGAGACGGGTGTGGAACGACGCAGAACGGGTCGAGCCGGTGAACGCAACGAGGGTTTTCATGGAGTGCAAGGCTACGGCGCACCCCGTGGAACAATGTGTGGCGTGACCATCTCCCCCATCTTCGACCCCGCCGCGTGGACCCAGGTGCCAGGGTTCGAGTTCACGGACATCACCTACCACCGCGCCGTCGACCAGGGAACGGTGCGCATCGCGTTCAACCGACCCGAGGTGCGCAACGCATTCCGGCCGCACACAGTTGACGAGCTCTACACCGCGCTCGACCACGCACGACAGAGCATCGACGTGGGTGTCGTTCTTCTCACCGGCAACGGACCGTCCCCGAAGGACGGCGGCTGGGCTTTCTGCAGCGGTGGTGACCAGCGCATCCGCGGCAAGGACGGCTACAAGTACGCCGACGGCGAGGAACGAGACAGCATGGACCGCGGGCGTGCGGGGCGTCTCCACATTCTCGAGGTGCAGCGCCTCATCCGCTTCATGCCGAAGATCGTGATCTGCCTCGTCAACGGGTGGGCAGCCGGTGGCGGCCACAGCCTGCACGTGGTCAGCGACCTCACCCTCGCATCCAAGGAACACGGGAAGTTCAAGCAGACGGACGCTGACGTCGCGTCGTTCGACGGCGGCTACGGCTCGGCATACCTCGCGCGGCAGGTGGGCCAGAAGTTCGCCCGCGAGATCTTCTTCCTCGGCCGCGAGTACTCGGCCGACCAGATGCACGCGATGGGAGCCGTCAACGAAGTGGTGCCCCATGCCGACCTGGAGAAGGTCGCCCTGCAATGGGCGCGCGAGATCAACAGCAAGAGCCCCACGGCACAGCGCATGCTGAAGTTCTCGTTCAACCTCATCGACGACGGTCTTGTCGGCCAGCAGGTGTTCGCCGGCGAGGCAACCCGGCTCGCCTACGGCACCGACGAGGCCGAGGAAGGGCGTGCTTCCTTCGTGGAGAAGCGCCCGCCGGACTGGTCGCCCTACCCCTGGTCCTACTGACGCAATGATCATCAGGGTCGATGACCCGGCGGATGAGCGTCTCGATGCGTTCCGCTGGCGCGAGCGCCAGTTGGCAAACGTTGCCCAGCGTCGCGAGAAGATCGGTGCGGGCATGTTCGTCGCGGAGGGTGACCTGGTGGTCGGCCGCGCACTGGATGCCGGCTGCGACACTGTCGCGCTGCTGTGCGACGACAGGCACGGGACTGACCTCGTCGGACGGGTGGGCGTCGACACTCCCGTCTACGTCGGCAACGAGGCACTGCGCAAGGAGGTGACCGGACTCGGCGTCCCGCTCTCGGCGACGGGACTGTTCCGCAGACCCGCACTCCTGTCGCCCGACACGATGCTGCGGACGTCGCGCTTCGTGGTGACGATGGAGGCGGTGGACAACCCCACCAACCTTGGCGCCATCGTCCGCAGTGCGGCCGCACTCGGTTGGGACGGTTTGTTGCTCGACTCCACCAGCGCGGACCCTCTCGCCCGCCGTGCTCTGCGCGTGAGCATGGGCACGGGGCTCTCGCTCCCCTTCTCGCGTCTCGGGCAGGGGGAAGACGTGGTGACCGCGCTCCACCGGCACGGATTCGTGACCTGCGCGCTCACACCCGACGGTGCCGCAACGGACATCTCCGCAGTCTCCGTCCCGCACGATGCGAAAGTTGCCGTGCTCCTCGGCAGCGAACGGACCGGTCTTTCGCCGGCGGCGCTGTCCTCGGCTCGTCACACCGTCCGCATCCCGATGCACGCCGGCACCGACAGTCTCAACGTGGGAGCGGCAGCCGCGATCGCACTCCAGTTGCTGGGCCCGAACTCGCGTTGAGTCAGGCGTTGCGCATGTGCTCCGCCGCGTTCACCATGTAGGTGGCGACATCACCGAGCACCCTGTCGCGGACGTCCTGCCCGAGCGGGAGTTCGGCAACAGTGGACTCCAGCGCCGTGAGCATGTGGACGAGCCACCTGTCCCGCTCCTGCTCCCCGATGGCCCACTGGTTGTGCCTGGCGCGCAGCATCGGGTGACCGCGCTTCTCCATGTAGTCGTGCGGGCCGCCCCAGTACTGCGCGAGGAACATCGCGAGTCGCTCCCGGGCGCCGGAGGTGTCGCCGGCATCGGGGTACAACGGCAACAGGACGGGGTCTCCCTCGATGCCGTCGTAGAAACGGTCGACGAGGGTCACGAAGAACTGCCCGCCCACGATGTCGTAGACCATCGGCTCGGCGGCATCGTTGCTCACGCGCGCACCCGTGCAGGTGTCAGAAGAATTCCGGCTCTTCCCAGTTCGGGAAGATGTCGGGCAGGCCGTCGCTGACCCTGTCCGGGTAGACGGCTGCGCGCTTCTCGAGGAAGCTCACCACGCCTTCCTTCGAGTCGTTGCTGCGGCCGCGCGACTGGATCCCGCGCGAGTCCGCACGGTGCGCATCCATCGGGTGGGATGCACCGAGCATGCGCCACAGCATGCGCCGTGACAACGCGACGGAAACCGGCGCGGTGTTGTCGGCAATCTCGCGGGCGAGTTCGCGTGCTGCGGGCAACAGGTCATCGGGCGAATGGATGCTGCGCACGAGGCGCGCGTCCTTTGCCTCCTGTGCGGGGAACACTCGGCCGGTGTAGACCCACTCAGTGGCCTGCTGGATTCCCACGATGCGGGGCAGGAAATAACTGCTGCAGGCTTCAGGCACGATGCCGCGCTTCGCGAACACGAACCCGAACTTCGCGTTCTCGCTCGCCAACCGGATGTCCATCGGCAGTGTCATGGTGACGCCGACGCCCACAGCGGCGCCGTTGATGGCCCCGATGACCGGCTTCAGGCTGTTGAAGATGCGCAGTGACACGAGTCCGCCCCCGTCCCGCGGGACACCCTGTTTCGTCTGGATGTCGCTGCCGCCCTTGGCGAACGTGTCCCCACCCGATGACAAGTCCGCCCCCGCGCAGAAACCCTTGCCTGCTCCGGTGACGATGACGGCCTTGACGCTGTCGTCGGAATCCGTGCGATCGAATGCGTCGATGATCTCGTGCATCATCTTGCCCGTGAAGGCGTTCAGCTTGTCCGGGCGGTTCAGCGTGATGGTGGCGATGCCGTCTGCGATGTCGAGGGTGATGTCCTGGTAATCCACGACACGACCCTATGTCGCACGGGAGGAACGCGGCGAAGCCGGGCCCGGAGGGTCAGACGTCGAGGAACTTGCTGGAGGCGACGCCGGAACCGATGCCGCCGGCGAGCGCGCCGATGACCAGCAACGAGATCATGACACCGTTCGCGTAACCGTCAGGGACCACCAACGACGTGACGCCTGTGCCGGACTTGAACTTCGAGATGCCGTTCGTCCACGCCGAGTTCAGGGCCCACAGTCCGCCGCACGAGACGATCGCACCGAGCAGCCCCTGCACGAGGCCCTCCAGGATGAAGGGCACGCGGATGAACCAGTCGGTGGCACCCACGAGTTTCATCACCTCGATCTCACGGCGACGCGCGAAGATGGCGGTGCGGATGGTGTTCCAGATGAGGATCACCGCGACGGCGAGGAGCACGAGCGACATCCCGATGGTGACGGTGCGGACGAAACCGGAGAGCGTGCTGATGACCTCGAACTCGTCCTCCGCCAGTGCGACACCTGACACCCCGGGCAGGCCGCGGAACTGCGTCGACAGGTTGCGCACGAGTTCGGGGTCCGTCGTCTTGGGCACCACCTTGAACTGGGTGGGCACCGTGTCGACGGAGAGCAACGAGAGCGTCGTCGGGTCACCGGCAAAGACCCTCTTGGCCTCTTCGTAACTGGCCGACTTGTCGAGGTACTTGAGCTTCGTGACGTCGATCAGGTTCGGCTGCGACTTGAGGGTCTGCTCGATGAACGCGAGGGCATCGGGCTGCACATCGGGACGGACGAACACGATCATGCCGACGTCACCCTTCCACTGGACGAGCAGGTTGTCGAATGACCTCTGGATCAGGAAGGTGGTCCCCACGAGCAGGAGCGACACGGCCGAGGTGATGACCGCCGCCACCGAGAGAGTCACGTTGCGGCGGAAGTTCGCGAGGGTCTCGCGCAGGGCATAGGAGATGCGCTGGATCATTCGTACACGCCCCTCTCCTGGTCTCGGACGATGACACCACGGTCCAGCTGGATCACGCGACGGCGCATCTGGTTCACGACACGGTGGTCGTGGGTGGCCATCACGACGGTGGTTCCCATCTGGTTGATGGCCTCGAGCAGACCCATGATGCCCTCCCCCGTTGCCGGGTCGAGGTTGCCCGTGGGCTCGTCTGCGAGGAGGATCATCGGCCGGTTCACGAATGCCCTGGCGATGGAGACTCGCTGTTGTTCGCCACCTGACAGCTGGTGCGGGAACCGGTCCTCCTTGCCGGCGAGGCCGACAAGGTCGAGAACGGCGGGGACCTGCTGGCCGATGACGTGCTTCGGCTTTCCGATGACCTCCAGCGCAAACGCCACGTTCTCGAACACCGTCTTGTTCGGCAGCAATTTGTAGTCCTGGAACACGTTGCCCATGGTGCGGCGCAGGTACGGGATCTGGCTGTTCGGCAGCTCGTTGATGTCACGGCCGGCCACGTAGACGCTTCCCCGTTCGGGACGCTCCTGCCTGTTGATCAGACGGAGGAGTGTGGACTTGCCCGACCCGGACGGGCCCACGAGGAACACGAAGTCTCCTTTTGCCACGTCGAAGGACGCATCACGCACGGCAAGTGTCTCGTTGCCGTACATCTTGGAGACATTCTCAAGACGGATCATGAAGACTCAGAACCTATCAGTGACCCACGGAGGCCGTGGGGCGGCCTATCCGGCCTGCTCCCTGCGCCAACGCAGGTACCCCTCCATGAAAAGGTCGAGATCACCATCGAGGACAGCGGCAACGTTGCCGGACTCCACTTCGGTGCGCAGGTCCTTCACCATCTGGTACGGCTGCAGGACGTACGAACGGATCTGGCTTCCCCATCCCACCATCGCGGTCTTCCCTGCGATGCGGTCACGCTCGGCCTGGTGTTCTTCCTCGATCTTCGCGGCGAGCATCGCCTTCAGGCGGGTGAGTGCCTTCTCGCGGTTCTGCAACTGGCTGCGTTCCTCCTGGCTCGCCGACACGATTCCGGTCGGTTCGTGGATGAGACGCACGGCCGACGACGTCTTGTTCACGTGCTGGCCACCTGCACCGGACGCGCGGAAGACCTCCATGCGGATGTCGCTCTCGTTGATCTCGATGTCCGGCGCCTCCATGTCCGGCCACACCTGCACCGTGGCGAAGCTCGTCTGCCTGCGGCCCTGGTTGTCGAATGGACTGATGCGGACCAGACGGTGGGTGCCGCGCTCGGACGTCATGAGGCCGTACGCGTAACGGCCGCGGATGGTGAACTCAGCGGAGAGGATGCCGGCCTCGGTGCCGGGGCTGACGTCCTCCACCTCCACCGTGAAACCGCGACGCTCCGCCCAGCGCGTGTACATGCGCAGGAGGTTGTCCGCCCAGTCCTGTGCGTCGACGCCGCCGTCCTTCGCGTTGATCTGCACGATCACGTCGTTCGCGTCGTGGTCTCCGGTGAAGAGGCTGCGCAACTCGAGCGTCCCCAGTTCGCGCCCGATGGAAGCAATCCCCGTCTCGATCTCCGGCTCCTGCGACTCGTCGCCTTCCTCCCGGGCCATCTCCGACAGGACCTCGAGGTCGTCGATTTCCGACGTCAACCGGTCGTACTGGTCCACGTCGGATTTTGCGTTCGCGTACTCGGTGTTCACGCGCTTGGCGTTCTCCTGGTCGTCCCACAGGTCGGGCCGCCCTATCTCCGCCTCGAGTTCAACCAGGCGCATTCGTGACGTGTCGATTCGCAGGTAGCCCTTCGCCTCGTCTAGACGTCGGCGCACATCCTTGATGTCATTGGTGAAATCCCTCATGCCACTGCACCCGTTGTCAGGCAGCGCCGTGGCACTGCTTGTACTTGCGTCCGGAACCGCAGGGACACGACGCGTTGCGCGGGGTGTTGGACCAGTCGCTCGCGTCCTTCACGACGGGCTTCTGCGTGGGTTCGTTGGCGCTCTCCAACTGGGCAATCAGCGCCGGGTCGACGTCCCCACCGGCCCGTGCTGCCTGCACGAAACCGTCGGACCGCACGTCGTCACTGCTGGTCTCCTGCACGTTCTGCACACGGACCGCGGGCTGCTCCTCCGTGACGACCTGCACGTGCATGACGTAACGGACGAAGTCCTGCGCGATGCCCATCATCATCTGGCCGAACATCTCGTAACCCTCGCGCTGCCACTCGGTGAGAGGGTCCTTCTGGCCCATCGCGCGCAGGTTGATGCCTTCCTGCAGGTAGTCCATCTCGTCGAGATGCTCGCGCCAGCGCTGGTCGATGATGCTGAGCATGACCTGGCGCTCGATCTGGCGCATGACGTCTGCGCCGAGTTCGGCCTCGCGGCGCGCGTAATGTGCGCTCGCATCCGCCATGACGAGGTCGTAGATCGCGTCTGTGTCGGCGCACGCAGCACACTGCGACTCGGTGATACTCGCCGGCCAGTAGGTCCTCAGCTCCAGCACCAAACCGTCGACGTCCCACTCGTCGCTCGCCTCCGACACGCAGTACGTGGCGATCAACGAGTCGACTGCATCCGCCAGGTACTCCATGGCGGCGACCTTGAGGTCGAGACCCTCGAGGATCTGGTCACGGCGCTGGTAGATCACCTTGCGCTGCTCGTTCATGACCTCGTCGTACTTCAGCACGTTCTTGCGGATCTCGGCGTTGCGCTGCTCCACCGTGGTCTGTGCGCGCTCGATCGCCTTGGTGACCATCTTCGCCTCGATCGCCTCGTCGTCGGGAAGGGCCCGGCCCATCACCCATGACAGCGCCCCGGTGGCGAACAGTCGCATCAACTCGTCGTCGAGCGACAGGTAGAAGCGGCTCTCGCCCGGGTCGCCCTGGCGGCCGGAACGACCGCGCAACTGGTTGTCGATGCGGCGGCTCTCGTGGCGCTCGGTGCCGAGGACGTACAGACCGCCGAGAGCACGGACTTTCTCTCCCTCGGCCCTGCACTCGTCGGAGAACACCTTCAGCAACTCGCCGTAGCGGGCCCGCGCCGCCGTGCGATCGGCGCGGAAGTCCTCCGGCATC
>JBEGJV010000007.1:0-22721 GCA_041184385.1 Actinomycetota bacterium | reverse complement strand
CGTCGCGACCGCAATGGTCGCAGCGACAAGGGTGGCAAGGGTGGCGAGCGCAACGAGCGCAGCAACAACCGCCAGCCCCGCGAGAAGCGTGACGAGACCCCTCGCCCGCCCCGCGAGAAGGTGGATGTCGACCCGGCCGCAGTCGGCCAGGCTGCATCGGACTTCCTGTCCGGCCTCGTGTCGGCCTTTGGCACCACCGGCAAGGTGTCGGTCAGCCGCGAGGACGACGAGATCGAGGTGCGCGTGGACGGCACCGAGCTCGGCCTGCTGGTCGGGCCCGGCGGCAACACCCTGATGGCCATCCAGGACCTGACCCGCGTGGCCAGCCAGCGCCGCCTCGGCGACCAGGACACCCGTCTGCGGGTGGACATTGCCGGCTACCGCGAGCGCCGCAAGGAGGCCCTCGGTCGTTTCGCCCAGAAGGTTGCAGAGGAAGTCGTGGCCACCGGCCAGGCCCGCCGCCTGGAGCCGATGAACTCGGCTGACCGCAAGATCGTGCACGACACGCTCATCGAGGTGGCCGGAGTCAGCACGCGCAGCGAGGGCGAGGACCCCAAGCGCCGCGTGGTGGTGGAGCCCGCAACCGCAGAATAAGTACGCTCGGGGCTGCGATGAGCAGCCCACGAAAGACTCTTGACGACGTCCTGGGGGACGCCCAGAAATGGGGAACCCTGGGACGTCGTTCCATTTCCGAGGTCATTTCCCACGCCCGCCAGTTCGTCGCTCCCCTGGTCGGATGCACGGGGCCGGTCATTGACATCGGCACCGGGGCAGGGGTTCCCGGGCTGGTGATCGCTGTCGACCGTCCTGACCTCCACCTGGTGCTGACCGACCGCCGCGCCACCCGCATGGACGCCCTGAGGAGGGGAGTCGCGGCAATGGGGCTGACCGACCGGGTCGCCGTGCTGACCGCCGATGTGGAAGTGCTTGGCCGGGACCCTGAACACGCCGGACGGTACGAGGCGGTGGTGAGCCGTGGGTTCGGTCCACCGGAGGTCACATTGCGTCTCGCGACCCCCCTCGCGGCGCCCGGCGGGATGGTCGTCATCTCTGAACCCCCGAGCGACCAACCGGACAGGTGGAAAAAAACGGAGCTGCTCTCAGAGCTCGGTGTGACCCTTATTCGGGACTATCCCGGGGTGGCCGTTTTTCGTCTGTCCAAACCCTCAACCCTTGGTTGATAAGGGTTTCTGGGGTTTCACGTGAAACAGGGAAACCTTCTGAAACCTTCAGACGTTTCACGTGAAACATTCTGAGGCAAGGACCCTCTCTCGCCCTTGACGCCACACAGCCCCCTTGACGCCTCCCCACGCATCGGATCTCGGACCCCTGTTTCACGTGAAACACGTCCGGAGTTGGCCGAGCCATCCACCCGTTATCCACACCCCCGAACTAGCATTTCGGCAGTCCACAGGTTTCGACTCGGAAGAAGGTTCACCCCATGAGCGCATCGGTCATCGCCATCTCGCTGCAAAAGGGCGGCGTCGGCAAGACCACCACGGCCATCAACCTGGGGGCCGCATTGGCCGAACTGGGCTTCCGGACACTGATCATCGACATCGACCCGCAGGGCAATGCCACCTCCGGGCTGGGTGTCCAGCCACCCGATGACGCCCCCACCATGGCCGAAGTCCTGCGCAGGGAGGACTCCCTGGACAATGTGGTCGAAGCCACCGCCGAGAAGAACCTGTTCGTCGCACCTGCCCCCAGCACCCAGGACCTCGCCGGTGTGGAGGCCGAACTGGTGGCCGAGATGTTCCCCCAGCCCCGCCTGAAGGACGCGATTGCTGCCGTGGCTGATGACTATGACTACGTCCTGATCGACTGCCCGCCAACACTCGGCCGCCTGACCGTCAATGCGTTCATGGCTGCAGACACCGTCCTTGCCCCGGTGCAGTGTCACTACTTCGCCCTGGAGGGCCTCCGCGACCTCACCGCCATCGTGACCCAGGTGCGCGAGGCCGGCCTGAACCCCAAGTTGGAAATCGGGCACTACCTCATCACAATGTTCGAGAAGAGCAAGAACCTGTCGGTGGAAGTGGCCACGGACATGCGCGACACCTTCGGTGACCGTGTGTTCAAGACGGCAATTCCCTACAACGTGAAGCTTGCCGAGGCGCCCAGCATGGGCATGTCGGTGCTGAAGCACGCCGGTTCTTCGACAGGAGCAAAGGCGTATCGCGCCGTGGCAAAGGAGTTGAGCAATGGCAGAAAACCGCAAGCTGGGTAGGGGACTCTCCACGCTGATCCCGTCGCAGAAGTCGAAGGAAGCAACACCCGCGTCTGCCGAACCGACTGCACCGGCCCGTTCCACGCCGAAGGTATCTGCACCGGAACCCGTTGCCGAACTGCCCGATTCGGCGCTGCGCGACGTCTCTGTTGATGCGATCTCGCCGAACCCGCACCAGCCGCGTGTGCACTTCGACGAGGAATCCTTGAACGATCTCGCCAAGTCGATCAAGGAGATCGGCGTGCTGCAACCGTTGCTTGTGCGTGAAATCTCAAAGGGCCGCTACGAGCTGATCGCCGGTGAGCGCCGACTGCGCGCCGCCCAGCGGGCGAAGCTGTCCGTCGTCCCGGTGGTCGTGCGCGAGGTCAACGAACTGGCCTCGGTGGAGCAGGCGCTCGTGGAGAACCTGCACCGTCAGGACCTCACCGCACTGGAAGAGGCCGCTGCGTACCAGCAGTTGGCCGATGACTTCGCGCTGACGCACGAACAGGTCGCCAAGCGCGTGGGCAAGAGCCGTGCCGCCGTCACCAACTCGTTGCGCCTGCTGAATCTTCCTGCACCGATCCAGGGATACCTGGCTGACGGCCGCTTGTCGGCAGGGCATGCCCGTGCATTGCTCGGGTGCTCATCCACCTCCACCATGGAATCTCTTGCTGCCTCGGCCGTGAAGGAAGGGTGGTCGGTGCGCACCATCGAGGACGCCGTGAAGTCGGGTACCGCCGGTGGCAAGTCCGGTGGTACGGGTGGCTCTGGTGGCTCGGTCCAGATGAAGCCGGCGGGTCTGCTGGAGCTCGAGAAATTGCTGGCCGACTTCCTCGAGACGCGCGTGGGTGTGTCGATGGCGGGCAAGCGCGGAAAGATCTCCATTGATTTCGCCGACCTGGTCGACCTGGAGCGGATCTACCGCCGGATGACCGAATCAGACGACTGAGTCACAACGGTGTAGTTCTCCACACAGGTTTCACTCTCGAGTGAGGGTTGATGTTGATGTTTATCAACACCTGTGAATTGCCTGTGGATAACTCGCGTGGCGGGCAGGTGATCGGCGTCAGCCCTCGAGAGGGGCGGCCAACCAGTCCCGCAGGGACGAGACCATTGCGTTCGCGACGCCGGTGACCTTCAGTCGCACGATGCGCTGCGGCCCGAGCGAGCACAACACGGCGGGCATCCGTGTCTCACGCAGCACCGGATGACGCATTCCCTGCGCACGCACGGTGAGTTCGGGAACGCGGTCACGCATCGTGGCAACGATGCGATCAGCGAGCGCCTTGCCGCCGACACTGTGGAACGTGGGCACTTCGTAGAAGTAGATGACGCAGTCATCGTTCTCGTTCGATTCAAATCCCAGGTACACATCGGCGCCGTATTCATTCGCTGCTCGCGCCTGCGTGAGCGCATCGGACTCCACGGTCGTGCTGAACGGGAACGCATCGTGTGCGCGGTGCTGCGTCGCACGCAGAACATCCGTGACGCCGGAAAAGCCACCGAGCACCACGCGGGCCGTGAGAGGTGACGTGGAGTCGGTGAGTTCCTCGCGCTCGCGCACCACGGCGACACCCGGGCCGTCTCCAGACTGCGAACTCACACGGCCCAGCATCGCGACCACATCCGGAGCGGCGATGCCGTTCGCATTCAGCCCCATGTTGCGCTGGAAGTCGATGAGCGCCGCGTGGGTGCGAGGCCCGAAGATGCCGTCGACACGACCACAGTCAAAACCCAGTCGGTTCAGCACGGATTGCAGCTCGGCAACGTCGTCACCGCGCAGGTTCGGCGAGCGTTCATAGAGGATGCGGTCACCGAGCGACCACGACGCCTCGATCAACGTGGACCACATCACGTCGTCGACGACGCCCGATGCGGACAGACCGAAGGCGTCCTGGAACGCAATCACCGCCGAGTGAGTGCGCGCACAGAACGTGGAGTCCTCTGCGGAACCGGGAGCAAGGAAACCCGCAGCCGCGAGCCGTCGTTGCAGGTCCCGCACGGTCGGGCCGCGGTGGCCCGGGCCGATCGTCAGGCCGGAAGTAATGCGGTCACCACCTGGGTCGCGACGGTCAGTCGAGAACCGGGGCCAGGTCCTGCAGGAGAGCCGTCTTCGACTTTGCGCCGACGATCTTGTTGACGATCTCGCCGTCCTTGAACACCAGCATGGTGGGGATGCTCATCACGTTGTAGCGACCGGCGATGTCACCGTGGTCGTCGACGTTCAGCTTGGCGATCGTGATCTTGCCGGCCTGCTCAGATGCGATCTCGGAGAGGATCGGCGCGATCTGCTTGCACGGTCCGCACCATTCGGCCCAGAAGTCAACGAGAACGGGGGTGGATGAACCTGCAACTGTCTCGTCGAACGTGCTGCTGGTGAGTGTGACGATTCCGTCGGCCATGTCGGTGTCCTTTCGAAGTGAGTGAATGCTAGTGCTGGTTCTCCAACCAGCGTTCGCAATCGATTGCGGCCATGCAGCCCGAACCGGCTGCGGTGATGGCCTGGCGGTAGGTGTGGTCCTGCACGTCGCCGCAGGCGAAGATGCCTTCGACGTTCGTGTAGGTGCTGCCGGCGCGCGTCATGAGGTAACCGGAGTCCTCCATCTCGAGAACGCCCGTGAACACCCCGGTGTTCGGCTTGTGGCCGATGGCGATGAACAAGCCGGTGACGGGCAGTTCCTGCGTGGATCCGTCGGTCTTGGTGAGAGTGACCCCGGAGAGCGACGAGTCCCCGTGGAGCGCGGTGACCTGGCTGTTCCAGACGATCTCGATCTTCGGGTTCTCGAGGGCACGCTGCTGCATGATGCGCGAGGCACGCAGGGCATCACGGCGCACGATCAGGTGGACCTTCGAGGCGAACTTGGTGAGGAAGGTGGCCTCCTCGATGGCGGAGTCACCGCCGCCGACCACCGCGATCTCGTGGCCGCGGAAGAAGAAGCCGTCGCAGGTGGCACAGGTGCTGACGCCGTGGCCGATCAACTCGGACTCGCGGGGGAGATCGAGCATCAGGGACTGTGCGCCGGTGGCCACGATGACCGAGTCGGCCTTGTACTCCTGCTCGCGGACCCACACGGTGAACGGGCGCTGCGAGAAATCCACCTTGGTGACCTTCTCGGTGATGAACTCGGCACCGAAACGGGCGGCCTGTTCCTTGAACTTCATCATCAGTTCGGGACCCTGAATGCCCTCCGGCCAACCGGGGAAGTTCTCCACCTCCGTGGTCAGCATCAGCTGGCCGCCGGGTTGGTCGCTGGTGGAGGAGGGTTCACCCTCGATCACCAGGGGGGCGAGCGACGCGCGGGCGGCATAGATGGCGGCGGTGAGGCCGGCCGGGCCGGAGCCGATGATGATGGTGTTGCGGGCGTTGCTCATGATGGATCGTCTTCCTTGAACCGCTTGCGCATGAGGAATGTTCCCAGGAGGAAGAACAGTGCGCTGAGAATGAAATAGGTGCCCCACACCGCCTGGTCATGGGAGAGGCCGGCGTCGAGTGCCGCGATCAGTCCGCGGGCAATGCCGACGGACAGCACCACGATGACTGACACCACCCCGAACGTGGCGAGCAGGCCGAACACCACACCGCGCGCCGTGGTGACGATCGGTTGGGTGGTGTACCTGCGGACCAGCTGCACCCACCGGTCGATGAAATCGACACTGCGGTTGGCCCACTCGGGGTCTGTCAACGGGTTGGAGGGCACGGAACCAGCCTAACGGCGGGTGTGATTACGGGGCGCTTGTGGTGGGGCTGGGAACCGTCATGACGGGGGCACATGTGTCCTTGTCGAACCAGACGATCGTCCGGCCCTGTTGCATCAGCACGTATGTGTGTTCCGGCGTGGAGTATGAACCGACGTACTTCAGGTCGGGTTGTGCCCAGAAGCCGCAGGCCGACGCTGCACCAACCGTTGCCGAGTTCGGCTGCGGTGCGTACTCGTCGGGAACGTAACCCTTTGCGAGGGTGGTGTCGGTCGTCTGGTCGGTGAGGGCGGAGTCCGTTGCCGGGGCGACAGAGCTGACCGAGACGTCGGCGGCAACGGGCGTGGCGCGCGGTGAATGGATGACCCAGCCGATGCCGGCACCCACGATCAACAGCATTGCTGCGGCAGTGGACAGGAGAACCCGGCGCCGTGAATCAATCGCGGTCACGCGGCTCGGTCGGTCCGTCTCGGCCTCCCACGCCGAGAGAGCCGCGGCGATGTGGGCATCCTTGGTGTCCGGGTCGGCAGGTGGCACGTTTCGCAGGGCGTCGGCAAGCGAGCCAGGCAGATCAAGGTCGTCGTTGTCCATGTGGGTGCCTCCTTTCCGGGTTCTCGGCGTCGAATCGGGTGTCCATCTGACGTCACCGGTCCCCGTCGGAGTTCCCGAGGAGTTCCAGCAGTTGGCTCCGCCCGCGGGCCAGACGACTGCGCACGGTGCCGATGGGAAGCCCGAGAGTATCCGCGATCTCGGCGTAGTCCAGGTCGGCCACATGGCGCAGGACAAGCACCTGGCGGTACTCGGGGCTGACCTGGCTGAGAGCGGCCTCGAGGGCCATCTGGTCGACCAGACCGTTCGCGGCGTCCACCGCGGGAGCGACCGCGGGAGCGATGACGGCGTCGTCGGTGGGCCGGGGCCGGCGTCGTGTCCGGCGGATCTCGTCGAGTGCGGCGTTCGTGGCAATGCGGAATGCCCAGGTGGAGAACTTTGACCTGCCGTCGAACCGGGGAAGGGCGCGTGCGATCGAGATCATGGCCTGCTGGGTGGCATCCTCCGCATCGGCCCGGTTCGCGACGATGCGGTGGCACACGGCGCGCACCAGGTCGTAATGGTCGTGCAGCAGTCGGTCAACGGCTCTCCGGTCACCCCGGATGGCCCGTTCAACTAGGGAAGCATCGTCCTCGATCACGATGCAAGAAGAGTAGTGGCGTCGCCGCGCGGGTCAGGGCGCCGATGCGAACGACACGTCGTTGATGACGCCCTTGTACGGGTTCGCATTGCTGCACGACCCACTGCGGCCGATCTCGCGCAGAAGCAACAGCATGTAGTGACCGGGTGTCTGCACCTTGAAGGTCCCGATTCCCGCGTTCTCGCTGTAGCCGTTCGCCACGCGCAACCCCCAGTCCTCGAGACGCGCGGGAACGGTGGGGGAATCAACCGAGTACACCTCGGCATTCCACGGTCCGTTGCCGAAATTGGCCGTGATGGTTCCGATACCCGTTCCGGACATCTCGAGCACCAACCCGAGACCTCCCTTCGAGCCGAAGAACCTGTCGCCGTAGCAGACCGTGGTCCAGGAGGTGGCGGGGTTGTTGTCGAGGAGGAGCGGGACCTGTGCCTCGTTCTCCACCCCGTCGTCACCGTTCGGGTCGTAACTGCGGATCGACGTCAATGAGACCGCACCGATGACCGGTGTGTTGGACGAACCCGGAGCGAGGGTGGAGGATTTCGTGTTCTGCAGGCCGTTCCACAGCAGGACGCCCATGACGACCGCGGCAACGATCACGGCTGCGACCGGTGCCATGTTCTTCCTTGTCTGTGTCTGTTGCTTCTTCGGCAACGCCTTCTTCGACCTGTTGATGTGTTTCGGCGTGGCGTCGCGGCGGACGGACGGTGTGGAACGCGGAGTGTCATTGCGGCGGTCCGGTGCATCGTCATCGGCTCCGGACGCATCTGCCTGGGCGCGCGCGCGTGCCTCGGCGACGCGCTTCTGCATGAGTGGGTCGAGTGGTGCACGCGCACCGGTGCGCGGCCCATCATGCGTGTCGAGCCCGGCAGGCGGGGTGGCGGCATCGTGCACGTGGCTCAGTGCCCTGTCGAGTGCCTCGACCACTTCGTCGGCCGTCTGGTAGCGGTTCTCCGGCTTGCGTCGCAGCATCTTGTGGATGACCTCGATGACGGTGCTCGGAACGTCATGGCGCACCCCACCGAGTGGTGTGGGGTCCCTCTGCAGGCGGGCGATTGCCACCTGTTGGTCGTTTTCGCCCTTGAAAGGCACGTGTCCGGCGAGGCATTCGTAGAGCACGAGACCGAGTGAGTAGATGTCCGCGCGGCCGTCGAGGTCGCGTCCCTGCACCTGCTCGGGTGACAGGTACTTCGCGGTGCCCATCATGAGGTCCGCGCGTGTGAGGTCCGTCGCGTCGTTCTCGTTCGACTTCACACCCTTCGCGATGCCGAAGTCGGTCAACCAGATCTCGCCGGTGCGAACCATCATGATGTTGCCGGGCTTGATGTCGCGGTGGACGATTCCTGCATCGTGGACGACCGCGAGCGCGGACGCGATTGCCTTGCCGATGTGCACCGTGGTGTACACCGACATCGTGTGTGCCTTGTTGCCGTTGGTCGCACGTTGGGAATCGAGCAGCTCACGGAGACTCTGGCCCTGGATGAGACGCATCACGAGCGCAACCTGGTCGCCCTCCTCGATGCAGTCGTAGACGGGCATGATGTGCGGGTGGTGCAGTTTCGCCAGGGCGATTCCCTCGCGGCGGAACCGCTCGGCGACCATGCGGTCACTGATGACCGAGTCCTTCAGCATCTTGATGGCGACTTCGCGCTTCAACTGGATGTCGTGCGCGCGCCACACGACGGCCATGCCACCTTCAGCAAGGACGTTCTCGAGGCGGTACCGACCGCCGAGAATGTCGTCAGAGTGTGAGTTAGCAACCATCGCCGAGCGACAACGCTAGTTGTGGGCATCGCTCCGTGGAGGGAGCCTCGTTCGTGTGATGTCAGTGGGACGCGACCTGGTCGAGACGTGCGACCCGGTGCGTGATCACTCGGCGGTGCGGAATGCGATGCCGATCGTTCCCTGTCCGGCGTGCGTGCCGATGACCGCGCCGATGTCACCGACCATGATCTCGCCCGGGTAGATCTCGCGCACCTTGGCAACGAAGTCGTCGATGTCGGCGCACTGGGCGTGCAGCACGCCGAGCCGTTCGACGCGACCGGCGTTCCTCAGCGTCTCTAGGAGCGAATTCAGTGCCTTGCCGCGCGTGCGCTGCTTGCCGGCTTCCTCGACCAGCCCGTCGCGCACCTCGATGAGGGGCTTGATGGACAGGGCGCTGGCCAGCATGGCCTTTGCGCCGCCGATGCGGCCGCCCTTCTTCAGGTTCTCGAGCGTGTCGAGGGCCCCGAACACGTGGGTGCGGGGCACCAGGCGCTCCGCAAGGTCAACGATCTGATCGATCGAGTCGCCGGCCTTGGCCCGCTCGGCGCACTCGACGGCGGTCAAGCCGACCCCGAGGGACGCGTTCCGGCTGTCGACGACGCGCACGTCGATGTCCCCGGCGACGGCCTTGGCCGCGTTGACCGCGCTCTGCATGGTCGCCGAAAGCGCACTCGACAGGGCAATCACGACGATCCCCGTGGCCCCCTGCTGCTTCAGGCCTTCGTACACCTTCTTGAAGTCGCCCTCGGAGGGGGCAGCCGTCTGGGGGAGCTCTGCTGATGCGGCGCACTTGGCCCAGAACTCGTCGGCGGTGATGGTCTCACGGTCGACGTATTCGTCGTTGCCGAAGCCGATCTTCAGGGGGACGATGGAGATGCCGAGTGCGTCGGCAACCTGCTGGGGGAGGTCGCAGGAACTGTCGGTGACGATGCGGATAGTCATTGGTCTGAGACCGTACCTTCTGCGCCGGCGGCGCGTTGTGTCCGGCGGCGGGAGGTCCACCACCATGCCAGCAGCATCAACAACAGCGTGATGCTGACGAGTTGCCCGAGGCCGGCCACCGCCGTCACCCGCGCGGTGACGACTGCCGGGGAGACCACCTGCACCTGGTCTGTCGGGGTGACGACACGCACGCTGATCGGGAAGCGTCCGTTCGTGCGGGCCCGCAGGGAGATCTTCACGTCCGTGGTGCTGCCGGGGAGAAGTTCCACCACGTCGGGTTGGCCCGAGAACGTGACCTTCGGGCTGCTGACCACGACCCGTACCAGCAAGGAGGTTTCCTCGGCGTTGCGCAGTTGCAGGCGGATCGACCCGTTCCGGCTGGAGAGAGTGACGGTCTCGGGGGTGACCAGGGTGACCGCACCCGTGAGCCTGCGCAGTTCGCTGCGCAGGCTGTTGATGTAGTCCGAAGGGTTCACCGTGTTCGTGGCGGAGGCGACCGCGAGGAGTTCGCTCCAGGTGGCGCGGCGCGGGTCATCCTCCGGGAGCATCGACCCGATCGCGGTCAGTTCGCGTCGTGTCTGGCTGATCGGAGACCGGAGCCCACCGAGGGTGCGGTCCGTCCCCTGCGGGAACACCGTGGCGGGGAACCGGTCGTTCACTGCCTGCAGACCACCCAGGTCCTGCAACGAGATGCCGGGCGAGTTGGCAAGGTACGAGGCCGCACTCGCCATCAATGCCGGGTCGGTGATCTCACCCGTGGACGAAGTGACCATCAGGCGGATGTCATTCGGCGACCCGCCCTCTGCGACGAGTTCGTCGCGACGGGAGAGAACCTCGGCAGCGACACGGATCCCGACCCGCACCGTGTCATCGCTCGGCGAGTCGATCGTGCTCGCGAGAGCATCATCGGCGGAGATGAGCGACATCGAGGTGTTCGCGTCGCCCGAGGGACGCGACAGGTAGCCGGAGGCCTTCTCGCGTTGGGTCTCCTCCACCGACCCCGGGAGCATGATGAACGAATTGATGCCGAGTCGCGAGAGCGCCGCGATGGACGCCCCGTCGAGGGAATCATGGGCCACCCACGTGGAGCGGTGGATGGTGACGCCGGGCAGGAGCCTGTTCAGCGTCTTCTCCCCGAGGTCGATCTGCGCAGTCAGTTCGGTCGACAGGCCGTCATGGACGAATGCCGCAACATCAACCGGCAGGTACGGGGCGATGGTGATGCCGTGCCCCGCAAGGGCGGCACGCAGGTCCTCGAACAGACCGTTGTCGTACGGGTCGGGCGATTTCGCCAGCGATTCCAGCAGTTCGGGCTGCACCTGGAGCGTGGCGGGGGACCGGACGGTGGTGAGGAACCGGGTGAACTGCTGCACGGCGACGCGCGCCTGGTCGTCGATTGCGATCGTCCCGTCCTCGCTGTGCGACGTCGGGGCTGTCAGGGACGCGAACACCGTCGTGGGCACGTTCTGGTCGGGGGTCGTTGCGTCTCGACGGTCGAGGAAGGTCAACGTGCTCGCGAGCAGTTCGCCGCTCGCGAGGTAGGCGTTGATGGTGAGTGGGTAGATGCCGGTCTGCTGCAGGTACAGGTCGTTCGCACCGGACTTCACCGTGTTGATGAGCACGTCGAACGACGTCGTGCCGTTGCTGCGCACAGCACGGGACAACGGAACCGACACGCTGTCGATCACGCCCGGCTCGGCGAAGTGGTCAGCGATGGCGCGGAACGAATCGCGCGACGCCACCCGCCTGTGCAGGAGGAACTCGATGCGGCTGCCTGAGGTGACCGTGGCGGGGAGCCGAAGGCCGAACCGAGCGTTGACCGGGCTCGTGATGTGGAAAGGCTGGGCGGCGATCCCGATGTCGGCTGTGTCAAAGACAGCGGGTTCCTGAGCCCGGGCCGGGTGCACCAGGGCCACCGAACCGAGAGCCACGAGGGCCGCCATGACCCGCCTGAGATGGCTCACGCCTCGGTCACTCCGGTGGTGAGGTTCCGTTCGAGCACCTGCAAACCGTAGGGCAACTCGGCGTACCCGCAGCGTAGGTAGAGGCGCAGGGCTGGCTCGTTGGCGGTCTCGGTGTTCACGATCGCGGTGGAGCACCCGCGGGAACGCAGCCAACGGTGGGCGGCGTTCATCAGGTGCAACCCGATGCCCTCTCCCCTGTGGTCGGGCAGGACCGCCAGTCGCTGGATGAAGCCGGTCGAGTCGGTCATCCCCGCGAGAACGAACCCCACGGGAACGCCACCGGCAACCCTTGCCACGAACAGGCGGCTTCGGTGGGTGGCACGGACGGCCTCGCCCAAGGACGTGTGGTCGAGGGCCCAGCGCTCCCCGAACGAAACATGGTCAATGTGAAGGATCCGGTCGACGACGGAATGCCTCGACAGGAATCGCCCGCGAAGAGGACGGATGGATGGACCCTTGCGGTCCGTCGCGGACCGGCCGGACAGGTCCGCCGACAGAAGGGTGAGGTCCTGCACGCTGCGGAAACCGTTGTGGGACAACGTCCGTGCGATGTCGGGACTGACTGCGCCCGTTCGCACCCCCACGTACCCGAGGTGGGTCAGGCGCGACAGCCAGCCTTCGACGATGTCGTCCCCTGGCAGGGCGGAGTCGGCGGTGTGCGCGCCCGTTATTAGTAGGTATGCCCAGTCCCGGGTGCGGGGCCAGGGCCGGGCCGAAACTGCAACCGCCCCCGACCACAGCACCGTCGTCTCGCGGGGGCTGTTCCGGGTACGCACCCCGAAAACCGTAGTTGCGCCTAGCCTTGGCGCACCCCGCTGCCGCCATGATTCCCGCCCGATTTGCCCCCATCCTCCACGAAATGGAGCCTCTGGCCGCCCGCTTCCGCGAGGCGGGACACCGGCTGTACCTGGTGGGGGGAACCGTGCGGGATTTGCTCCTTGGCGATGACTCGAAGCCGGTGGACCAGATGGACTTTGACGCCACCACCTCGGCCCGGCCGGAGGAGACCAAGAAACTGGTGGCCGGCCTGGCTGACGCCGTGTGGACCCAGGGCGAGAAGTTCGGCACGATCGGCCTGAAAGTCGGGAATCGGGTCTACGAGATCACCACCCACCGCGCCGAGGCGTATTCGCCGGACTCCCGCAAGCCCGACGTCCAGTACGCCGACGACATCACCGTGGACCTGTCGCGGCGTGACTTCACCATCAACGCGATGGCACTGGAGCTCACGTCCGATTCACCGACGCTCGTCGACCCGTACGGAGGTGCGGCGGACCTCATGACGCGCACGCTGCGCACGCCGCTCTCCCCCGAGGAGTCCTTCAGCGACGACCCGTTGCGCATGATGCGTGCCGCCCGATTCATCGCACAGTTGCAGGTGACGCCGGTCGACGAACTCACGAAGGCTGTCGTTGACATGGCGGAGCGCATGAGCATCGTGTCGATGGAACGCGTGCGCGCGGAGCTCGACAAGTTGATGGTCGCCGACAAGCCGAGCGCCGGTTTGTGGTTCCTCATCGACACGGGCCTCGTCGACCAGTTCTTCCCGGAGATCCGCGGAATGCGCCTCGAACAGGACCCGATCCACCGTCACAAGGACGTGCTGACGCACACACTGGCAGTGGTGGAGAACGTCCGTCCCGACGCGCACCCCACGTTCGACTTCCGCCTCACGCGCCTTGCCGCGTTGTTCCATGACATCGGCAAACCGAAGACGCGCGGGTACAAGAACGGCAAGGGCGTGACGTTCCATCACCACGAGGTCGTCGGTGCGCGCATGACGCGAGACCGCATGCGGGCGCTGAAGTACTCGAACGAGGATGTCGACGCCGTCACCGAACTCGTCAACCTTCACCTGCGTTTCCACACGTATCAGATGGGGTGGACCGACAGCGCCGTGCGCCGTTACGTCCGCGACGCGGGTCCGCTGCTGGCCGAACTGAATGTGCTGACGCGTTGCGACTGCACCACGCGCAACGAGAAGAAGGCCGCGGTTCTCTCGCGGCGCATGGACGAGCTGGAGGAGCGCATCGCCTACCTCAACGAACGCGAGGAACTCGCCGCGCTCCGTCCGGAGATCGACGGCGTGCGCGTGATGGAACTGTTGGGGGTGCCCGCCGGCCCTGTCGTGGGGGCCGCACTCGAGTTCCTGATGGACATCCGGCTGGAGGAGGGTCTCATCGGCGAGGAGGCGGCCGTTGCCCGCCTGCGTGCGTGGTGGGACGAGAACAAGGACTCTGCCGGCAAGTTGAAGCGCACGCGTCGTCAGAACAACGCGTAGTTGCTAGCTGCCGAGCTTGCGGGCGCGGATGATCAACGTGCTCGGAACGACGGCACGCGGCTGGCTGATGGGCATCAGTTCGTACATCACGTCGATCGTGAAGTTGGTGCGCTGCAGCGCCATGGTGAGCTCGCCGATGGTCGGGGTCGTCGTGCCGTACTGGCGACGTGCGGTGGGGTCACCGCGGTCGAAGATCGCTGCGGCCGGGTGGCCGAGCGCGAAGATGAATCCGGCCTCCGGCTTGAGCACGCGGTGCACCTGACGGAAGAGCCTCGCCACGTCGGTGTCCATGTCGATCTGGTGGATGGAGACGGCCAGGTCGACCGTGCCGCTCATCATCATCCCCAGGTCGGCGTGACCGCCCTCGTGGAACTCCACGTTGACCTCGAATTCGTTCGCGGAGTGGCGTGCGCGCTGGATGGCGTCGCGCTGCGTGTCGACGCTGGTGACGCGTGCTCCCTTGCGCGCGAGGGTCACGCAATTGGGCATGGATCCGAAGATGCCCAGCTCGAGCACTCGCTTGCCCCGCACGTCACCGCAGATTCGCAGCTCCAGATCGTCGGCCACGTCGTGGCCGAACGAGATGCCGAGACCGTCACGCATCAGTCCGTGGGCGTCGGTCATGTCGTCATCTTAGAAGTATCTTGTGAGCCCATGGGTTTCTCCGTCGACATGCTGCGCGGTGATGTCGGCGTCGTCGACCACCGGCTCGCGCGTCGCGGTCTCATCAACGAGTTCAAGCGTGGTCGCATCAACCGGGACACGGTGTGCGACGCGCACCCGGAACTCATCCGCGCCGCGAAGAACCTGGGCGAGCCCACGAACACGGTCTGTGAGATCTGCGAGGAAACGAACGTGGTTCTGCTCACCTACGTGTTCGGCCACGGTTTGCCGAAGCACGGACGACTCATCACCGAGCGCGAGGAGATCGCCAAACTGCAGCGCACGGGTCATGACTACGCCGCGTACGTGGTGGAGGTGTGCCCGTCGTGCCGGTGGCACCACCTGCTGCGGGTGCTGCCGGTCAGCGGCAACCGCCGCAAGCGCGCGGCCACCTGACCTCGCCGTCGGGGACGGGCTGCCGTCGGCTGATTCCCCTGTCCCACATGGGGTTCATGGAAGCGGAGGGCGCAGGAATCGTTGTGCTGATGCACCCCTGTGTCACCGTCCAACACCGCCGATACAGTTTCGGAGTCAATATTCACCCTGCTCCGGCATGGGGCCCCGGCAAAAACCGGGTCCGAAGGGAGGTCACACGCAATGCGTGCCTATGAACTAATGGTCATCATCAGCGGTCAGCTCGATGAGAACGCAGCCCACGGCTACGTCAAGACCATCTCCAACTCCGTCGCCCAGGTGGGCGGTTCTGTACACGGCAACCCCGACTGGTGGGGCAAGCGTCGCCTGGCGTACCCCATCCAGAAGCAGGACGACGGTTACTACGCGGTGTTCAACATCGTGGCTCCCGCTGGCGCCCTGGACGAGGTCGAGCGCGGTTTCCGCATCTCCGACGACGTCCTGCGTCACAAGCTGTTCCGTCTTCCTGATGATGAGGCCGCACGTCGCGGCATGACATCGGCGGCGTAAGCCGTCATCGATCGAGCTCACGCTCGCCGGAACACAGACAGAACAGAAGGAGCCAACAATGGCCGACAACACAGTCACCCTCGTGGGAAACCTCACCCGCGATCCCGAATTGCGCTTCACGACCGGTGGTCGTGGCGTCGCCTCGTTCGGCCTCGCCGTCAGCCGTCGCTACCAGCAGAACGGTGAATGGCAGGAGCAGACCTCGTACTTCAACATCGTGGCCTGGGGCCAGATGGGCGAGAACGCAGCCGCCACCCTCACGAAGGGCATGCGCGTGCTGGTCACTGGTCGCCTCGAGCAGCGCGAGTACACCACCCGAGAGGGTGACAAGCGCACCGCCATCGAGATCAACGCCGACGAGATCGGCCCCAGCCTCCGTTGGGCGACCGCCCAGGTGGAGCGCACCCCCCGCGAGGGCGGCCAGGGCGGCGGCGACTTCGGTGGCAACCGTGGCGGTGGCCGCGGCGGCAACAACAACGGCGGCGACTTCGGCGGGTTCGACTCCGGCGAAGAGCCCTTCTGACCCACTCATCCCAGCAGCAATCACCATCGTTTCTAAGGAACCAGGAAAATGACCAGCAAGAAGAACAAGGCCCGTAGCGCCCGCGAGACAAACCGCAAGTTCAAGAAGAAGGCCAACCCGCTCAAGATCGAGAAGGTCGAGTACATCGACTACAAGGACGTGAACCTCCTCCAGAAGTTCATGTCCGATCGCTCGAAGATCCGCGGCCAGAAGCTCGCGGGTGTCTCCGTGCAGGAGCAGCGCGACATCGCCAACGCAATCAAGAACGCCCGTGAGATGGCCCTGCTGCCGTACACGAAGCGCACCGTCAGCACCCGCGCACCGCGCGCCGGCGCAGACCGTCGCGAGGAAGAGGGCAACCTCGAGCTCGAGGACGCCGAGATCCCGTCGAACTTCGTCCCCGAGGACGCAGCAGACGAGACCACAGTTGACACTGCTACAGAAGAAGTAGAGGCCTGATCATGAACCTGATCCTCCGCGAGGACATCGCCGGTCTCGGCAAGCGCGGTGACATCGTCACCGTTGCCGACGGTCATGCCCGTAACTACCTGCTGCCCCGTGGTCTTGCGTTCACCGCAACCGACGGCGCCATCGCCCAGGCAAATGCCATGCGTCGCCGTCGCGACCTCCGCGAGGCCGCCGACCGCGACTCTGCCCGCACCGTGGCCGAGGCACTCGCCGCCAAGCCGTTGACCATCAAGGCCAAGGCCGGCAACGAGGGTCGTCTGTTCGGTTCGGTCACCACCGCCGACATCGCTGCGGCACTCGCCAAGCAGGCCAGCGTCACGCTCGACCGCAAGAAGATCGTGTCCCAGCCCATCCGCACCGTCGGTGCGCACACGGCGGTCGTTCGCCTGCACGCCGACGTCGAGGTTGCCATCAAGATCAACGTCGTCGCCTGATCCCGGGCTCACGAACACTCACGAAAAGGGCTGGGGCCCGGTCGTTATCCACAGCGGAGAACGGTCGTCCCCAGCCCTTTCCACACCCATTTGACAGCGTTGTCCACTAGCAATTCACAGGCAATTGCAGGCAAGGTGTAGCACCACTTATGACGAACGCCCCTGACGACTTCCGCGACACGCGTGATGACCGCGACGTGCGCGAGCCTCGACGCAACGACCGTCGCGACATGAAGCTCGACAGCCGCATTCCGCCGCACAACGTCGACGCCGAGGCATCATTGCTCGGGTCCATGATGCTGGACGACAATCCGGTCGGTCTCGCCATCGAACGCGAACTGCAGGCTGCGGACTTCTACAAGCCTGCTCACCAGAACATCTACGGGGCGATCAAGTCGCTGGCGGCTGCTGCACAGGCCATCGACCCGGTCACCGTTGCCGACGAACTGCGCCGCACGAACATGCTCGACGAGATCGGCGGTCTTGACGCGCTGCTGGAGCTGCAGAACGCCACACCATCGGTGTCCAGTGCCGGCCGCTACATCCAGATCGTCAAGGACACGTCCGTGCTGCGGCGTCTCATCAAGGGTGCGACACAGATTGCCGAGCTCGGTTTCAGCGCACCGGCCGACGTCCGCGACGCCATCGACAAGGCCGAACAGATCGTCTTCAACCTGGGTGACGAGCAGATGACGGACACGCTGCAGAAGCTGCACGACCTCACCGGTTCGGTCACCGAGATTCTCGAGGAGCGTTACGAGGCGAAGCAGGAGATCACCGGTGTGCCCACCGGGTATTACGAACTCGACCGTCTGCTCGCAGGTCTCCAGCCGGGAACGCTGAACATCGTGGGTGCGCGCCCGGCAATGGGAAAGTCGGCGTTTGCGCTCGGCATGGCTGTCAACGTTGCCAAGAAGACAGGACGTCCCGTGCTGTTCTTCTCGCTGGAGATGGGTGCCACCGAACTCACGCAGCGCATCATCTCGGCCGAGGCACAGGTGGAGTCGGACAGGTTGCGCACCGGCAATCTCACCGACTCCGACTGGAGCAAGATCGTGAACGCGGTCGGCCGCCTCGACATCCCCCTCTACATCGACGACACCTCGCAGATCACGGTCATGCAGATCCGCCAGAAACTGCGCCGTGTCAACGCAAGCGAGGCATTGAAGCCCGCGCTCGTCGTCATCGACTACCTGCAGCTCATGGGCGGGGGCAGCAACCGCGTCGAGAACCGTCAACTCGAGATCTCCGAGATCAGCCGAGGACTCAAGTTGCTCGCCCGTGAGTTCGGCATCCCCGTGGTGGCACTCAGCCAGTTGAGCCGCGGACTCGAGTCCCGCACCGACAAGCGACCGCAGTTGAGCGACCTTCGTGAATCCGGCGCGATCGAGCAGGACGCAGACACGGTCATGTTCCTGTACCGCGAGGAAATGTCGAATCCCGAGGTGGAACTCGACCAGCGTGGATGGGCCGATGTCAGCCTGGCCAAGCACCGCGCCGGTCCGAACGGTCATGTCCGGTTGTTGTTCGTCAGCCAGTTCACCCAGTTCCAGAACCCGGCGCGCTGACATGTTCCTCGGCAAGGATCTCCTCGCATGGCTGGTGCTGGCCCTCGGTGGTGCGTTGTTGGTCGGAAACGTCATGGCTGTCGTGCGGCCTCCCCAGGCCAAGCGCAGCGAGGAAGACCTCGAGAAGGCACCGGTTGCGCGCAGCGTCGGCATGGCGATCGTCGGTTTGATCGCAGCCGTGTGGGCACTCGCAAGCCTCGTGAAGTGACACGATCACCCGGGTGAGCACCGTGTGAACGGTTGACGCGCGCAAGCAGTTCGGTCGTCAGCACCGCAGATGGTGCGTAGTAACTTGACCGAAAGCGCCAGGGGGGGTCCGTATGGCTTTTGTGCAGTGTTCCGGTCTGAAGAAGACGTACACGGTCGGTGACGAGGAGGTGAAGGCCCTCGACAACGTGTCGCTCACCGTGGAGAAGGGTGACTTCATCGCCATTTGCGGTCCGTCCGGATCCGGCAAGTCCACGCTGGCGAACGTGATTGGTGGCCTCGACCAGCCCGACGAGGGCAGTGTCATGGTGGACGGAATCGACCTGGCCAAGGCAAAGGACAAGGCGCTCAGCGAGTACCGCAACAGCCACATCGGCTTCGTCTTCCAGTCGTTCAACCTGCAGGCCCACGAATCAGCCCTGGAGAACGTGATCTCGCCGCTGACAATCGGTGGTGTCGGCAAGAAGAAGGAACGCCGGGAACGCGGGATGAAGGCCCTGGAGCGCGTCGGCCTGTCTGACCGTGCCAGCCACAAGCCGACCCAGCTCTCCGGCGGCCAGCGCCAGCGAGTGGCCATCGCGCGCGCATTGGTGAACGACCCGCAGCTGATCATCGCCGACGAGCCGACGGGCAACCTCGATTCCTCCAGGGGTGCCGACGTAATCAACGAACTGAAGCGTCTGAATGCCGAGGGCATCACGCTCATCATCATCACCCACGACGCAAGCGTTGCCGCCCAGGCGAAGCGCATCATCGAGATCCGTGACGGCAAGATCAGTGAGAAGGCAGGCGCACAGTGAAGTTCTCCGACCAATTCCGCACCGGCTGGCGCAACCTCAGCCGGCAGAAGCTGCGCACATCGCTCACGATCTTCGCGATCGTGATCGGTGCGGTCAGTGTCACCGTCATGCTCTCGCTCGTCACCAGCGCGAAGAGCTTCCTCGTCTCCTCCGCGGAAAAGACCGGGATGGACAAGCGCGTGATTGTCACCGGCACGCCCGGGCTTGACTACCGCGAGTCGCAGTGGAACTGGCCCGACGGGTCCGGCAAGAAGATCGATGCCGAGGTACTGGCCGCCGTGCAGAAGGTGGGCAACATCGAGTCCGCAACGCTGTACGTCACGTCCAACATGTTCGATAGCTACGTCGTGGACGGCCGCGAGATGACAATGAAGAACGTGGGGGTCGAGGGCTACACACCGAACGGGACCATCAAGCACATCCTCGTTGCAGGGGCTGAGCTCTCCGATGCGGTGAAGGGATCGGGGATCCTCATCAGTTCGGATCTTGCGAGCGACCTCGGCTTCAAGGGCAAGGAAGCCGAGCTCATCGGCAAGGACATGACGCTGCGATACCGCAAGGACATGGGACCACCTGAGGCCAAGAAGTCCGACGAGAAGGCCAAGATCGTGGGCGTCACGATGTCCGAGGGCGGAAGCATGATGAGTGTGGACCTTGAATGGTCCGTCGCCATGCAGACGATGACGTGGCAGGAGAACAGTGGTCCGAACGGACAGCAGAGCACGCGCACCGAGAGCCAGGTGGACCGCAACGGCTACTCCTCGATCTGGATCACCGTCAGCAACAAGGACAACGTCGACGCTGTCCTGGCAGACGTCCAGAAACTCGGTTATGGCGCCGCCGCCGGCAAGGAAGAGATCGACACCCAGGCCACCGCGTTCACCATCATCGGTGCAGTGCTCGGTGGCATCGGTGGCATCGCGCTTCTCGTCGCCGCGATCGGCGTGATCAACACCATGGTGATGGCCACGCTCGAGCGCACCAGGGAGATCGGCATCATGCGCGCGATCGGTGCCACGAAGAAGACCGTGCGGCGGTTGTTCCGGGTTGAGGCAGGAGTCCTGGGCTTCATGGGTGGATTATTCGGGGTGCTCGTCTCGTTCGGATTCGCGATCGGGTTGAACCAGGTTCTCAACAAGCAGCTGGAGGACTCCGGCATCGCAGACCGTGACATCGTCTCCATCTCGCCACAGATTGCCCTGGTGGTGTTGATCATCACCACCTTGATCGGGATGCTCGCCGGCAGTTTGCCCGCTCGGCGCGCGGCGAACATGGACCCGGTGGAGGCCCTTCGCTACGAGTGAACCTCGATGGTGTCCGCGCACGCAGGAGTGCGCGGACACTCACGGGACCGTGAGCCGCCCCGTGTGTACTGTCGTCGCATGGCATTCGGTCAACCCTCCGGTCCCCCCGCGTCGGCAAAGCAGGTGAAGGAACTGCTGGAGTTGTTGAACGCGGCAGGTCACAGCGACTTCCGGGACGCCCGCGGTCCACTGGGATTCACGCAACGTCAGGCGGGCGGCAAATTCACGCGCGACGAAGCAGACGAGTTCATTGCGCGCCTGCAGGAGGAAGCAGAGTTCGCCGAAGCAACCGGAACCGCGCCCGAAGCTGTTGCCCCGGTGCCTGCGTCCGAGCCCCGCCCGAAGACGAAGAAGACCCCGCCGAAATCCCTGGCCGCGGTGTCGAGCGAGGACCTCGCTGCCGAACTGCAGAGCCGTGGCTGGGTGGTCATGGAGCCGTGAGCGGCTCCATGAAAGACAAAACCCCGGGTCCTGCTGCGTGAACAGCGAACCCGGGGAGATGCCTCTTTTGGGGTGATCTAGTCGTCGTTCTTCTTTGGTGCCGTTGTCTTCGGGGCCACGGTCGTAGTGGTTTGGCGCGGCACCGTGGTTGTCGACTTCGGCGCGGTCATGACCGGCGCCTGGGTCGTCACAGGTCGGGCCACCGTGGTGGTGACCTTCGGTGCAGTGACCACCGGGGTCGCTTTCTGGCCGGCAACGGTGGTGGGGGTCACCGTCGTTGTGGGAGCGGCAACGGTGGTGGGCGTGACCGTTGTTGTCGGAGCGACGACTGTGGTGGTCGGTGTGACCGGTCGGTCGTCACGCTTCCTGGCCGGCGGGATGATCGCCGGGTTGCTGGGCGGGCTGGTCACCGTGCCCAGGATGGACACGAGCCAGCAACGCGAGCCCGATGCCGGTGTCACCAGAAGGTTGGTGCGGCGCTTGTAACGCTCCACCGTCGTGACCGCGGACTTGTCGATGCTGATCGAGGTCTCGATCGGTGCGTTGATGCCACCGGGGAGCCTGGTGCAGTCGATGCGGTACGAATCGGGCGTTCCGTCATCCACCCACGACGCGGTCAGCACGTTGCGGTTCTTGTCCTCGCCGAACTTCAGCGAGAACTCCCTCGGCATTGGAGCGGGCTTGCGGCCCTTCTTGTCGCCTTCGTTCTCGTCATCGCGACGGCGCGGGATGGTGGTGCGCGGAGCCGTGGTGGTCGGCGCAACGACGGTAGTGGTGGATGCACCCGGGACGGTTGTCGTCGGCGACGCTGCGACTGTCGTGGTGGTCACGAGTTCGGTCGTGGTGGTTGCCGGCTCGGTGGTGGTGGTGTCGACCACTGTCGTGGAGGTGGCCGGCGTCGCGAAGTCGGGAGCCTCGGAGAATTCCACCACGGGAATCGCAGCCGGGTTCGCCGTCAGGCTGGACTGCGTGAGGAGCGACGTGATCTGTGAGGCGCTCATCCCCGGGCGTGCCTGCTGCAGACGGGCTGCAAGACCGGCAACGTGGGGTGTTGCCATCGAAGTGCCCGACATCGTCGCCGAAGAGCCGGCACCGGTGATTCCGGCCGAGGTGATCTGTGAGCCGGGAGCCCACATGTCGACGCAGCTGCCGAAGTTTGAGTAGCCGGCCTGCGCGTTGCTCTGGTCGATGGCGCCGATGGTGAGTGCCGACGGTGCGCGCGCCGGCGAGTACGAGCAGGCATCGGCACCGGAGTTGCCGGCTGCGACGACAACCACCAGGCCAGCTGCTGTCGCGTCCGCGACGGCCAGGTCGATGGCGCTGTTGGCGACGCCGCCGAGGCTG
>JBEGJV010000006.1:0-23848 GCA_041184385.1 Actinomycetota bacterium | reverse complement strand
CCTCCATCACACCGCGCATCACTTGCACGCCGTAGAAAAAGATGAAAAAGTAGATGACCAACGCAAAGCCAAATCCCACCATGGCCCGCACCGATGTATAATCCTTTTTACCACCTGATCCAGGCTTAATGATGGAGATATTCACGGCTTGCCGAATGCTCTTGTAGGTCTCGATGGGGATCTTATTTTCCTTCACACGATACAGCTCCAGGGCATCTTCCAAATCGCGTTTGATTTGATTCTGAACACCGATGCTTGGCGCTTTGTCCGCGAATAATTCCACCGCTCCATCGGTATAGGAAATCGCGGTGAGTTGCACCACATCCGTGTAGGCGTTATTCGTCATTTCCGCTTCGGCATCGACGACACCGCGCTGCGCATCGGTCGTGAGCGCACCGACCAACGGGTGCTCGGGCGAGAGGACCATGAACGTGGCGCCGAACAGCGTGTCCGGGCGCGTGGTGAACACCACGAGGTCGCCGGCGGGGGAGGAGAACGTGACGCGTGCACCCTCGCTGCGGCCGATCCAGTTGCGCTGCATCAACTTGATGGGCTCCGGCCAGTCGAGCCGGTCGAGGTCGTCGATGAGGCGGTCGCCGTAGGCGGTGATGCGCATCATCCACTGCTTCATGTTGCGCTTGAACACCGGGTAGTTGCCGATGTCGCTGCGCCCTTCCGCGGTCACTTCCTCGTTCGCCAGGATGGTGCCGAGACCGGGGCACCAGTTCACGGGCGCGTCGGTGAGGTACACGAGGCGGAAGTCATCGAGCACGTCGCGCCTCTCGCCGGCCGACAGCGATGACCACGACCGGCCGTTGCCGACCTCGCGCGCACCGGACTCGAACTCGGCAATCAGCTCGTCGATGTGTCGCGCCCTGCCGGCTGCGGTGTCGTACCAGCTGTTGAAGATCTGCAGGAAGATCCACTGCGTCCAGCGGTAGTAGGACTCATCGGTGGTGCTGATGCTGCGGCGCGGGTCGTGGCCGAGCCCGAGGCGGCGCAACTGGCGGCGCATGTTCGCGATGTTCGACTCGGTGTTGACGCGCGGGTGGATGCCCGTGGTGATGGCGTGCTGCTCGGCCGGCAGGCCGAAGCTGTCGTACCCGAGCGTGTGAAGCACGTTGAAGCCCTTCATGCGCTTGTAGCGCGCGAACACGTCCGTGGCGATGTAGCCGAGCGGGTGGCCGACGTGGAGACCCGCGCCAGAGGGGTACGGGAACATGTCCATGATGAACAACTTCTCGCGGCCCGCGACCTTCGCGGGATCGCCGAGCGGGCCCGCCGGGTTAGGGGCGTCGAAGGTGCCGTTCTCCTCCCACCAGTCCTGCCAGCGCGACTCGATGTCGGCGGCGAGACGGGCCGAATACCGGTACGGCGGGGGACCGGAGGAATTCGGGGAGGTCGAGGGGTTTTCGCTCATGACCGTGCCATCCTATTTCCGTGTCGAAGCAACGCCCCCGTTCTCGTGGTCGCCAGCCGAAGGGCGGCTCGTCACACGGCTACCCGCGCACGGCCCGGCTGTCCGAGGTGCTGCGCGAGGTGATCGCCGACGAGCTCACCCGCATCGATGACGAGCGTCTCGACCTCGTAACCATCACGTCGGTCGACGTCGACCCCGAGATGAACCGTGCCATCGTCTATTTCGACTCGATGCGCGGCGAAGAGGGTGACGAGGGCATCCAGGAGGTGCTCGGTGAGCACCGTCCGCGGCTCCAGGCCTCGATCAACCGCCAGATGCACGCCCGCAAGACACCCATCCTGTCGTTCAAGCCCGACGAGGTGATCCGCGCGGCAGAGCGCATCGAGGAGCTCCTGCGCAAGAAGCCGGACACCAGCCCGCTCCCGACCAGCGACGACCCCGCCGACGACACCGAATAGCCGTGGCCCGTCGTCGCATCCCCGAGACGCACGGCCTGGTCCTGCTCGACAAGCCCGCCGGGTGGACGAGCCATGACATCGTCGCGAAACTGCGCAAGACCCTCGGTGAGCGGCAGATCGGTCACGCCGGCACGCTCGACCCCGACGCCACCGGTCTTCTCGTGATCGGCGTCGGCAACGGGACACGCCTGATGCGTTTCCTCGGTGACATGGACAAGACGTACGTGTGCGAAATCGTGTTCGGCTCGAGCACCGACACGCTCGATGACTCGGGTGTCGTCACCGCCACGTTCGACATGGGGCCGGTGGACGCCGAAAATGCGCAACGGGTCATCGCGGAGCGATTCGTCGGTGACATCATGCAGATCCCTCCCATGGTGTCGGCGCTCAAGGTGGACGGCAAGAGGCTGCACCAGTTGGCCCGCGAGGGGATCGAGGTCGAGCGGAAGCCGAGACCGATCACCGTCCATTCGTTCACGGTCGAGCCGACGGGGGAGCCGAACGTTCTCTCGGCGCGCATACATTGCGGGTCCGGCACCTACGTGCGTTCGCTCGGTGCCGACCTCGGGGAGGCGCTCGGCGGGGGAGCCCACATCAGGGCGTTGCGCCGCCTCACGACCGGTCCGTTCGACATCTCCGAATCGAGCACGATCGACGAACCCGTGCTCCTGCCGGTGGAACGGATCGTCGCGCACCTGAACGCCCACACGCTGGACGAGAAGGGGATCGACGACACGCTCTACGGCCGCGTGCGAGAGGCATTCGACGACCAGGACCCGTGGGCCGTGTTCGACGAGTCGGGGAGTCTCGTTGCGGTGTTCGAGCGGTTCCGCGACACGCTCGCCAAGCCCACAGTCGTCTTCGGTGGCAGGTGACAGTGGCCGAGGACGGTTCGCTGCGCACCCCGCGACCCGACTGCGTCTCACCTGTCGGCTTTGCCGTGATGAAACAGGAATGGCGGGAGCTCGCCTACATCCATTTCGACTACGACCCGGACGTCGTGCAGGCACTGTTGCCGCCCGGGCTCGAGGTGGACACGTGGGGCGGACGCGCATGGGTCGGTCTCATCCCGTTCTCGATGAGACGGATCTCGTTCCCGTTCACGCCGCCCGTCCCGTGGCTCGGGTCGTTCCCCGAGATCAACGTGCGCACCTACGTCATCCGCGACGGGGTGCCCGGCGTGTGGTTCTTCTCGCTCGACGTGAACCGGTTGCTGCCCGCGTTCGTTGCCCGCCTCACGTACCGGCTGCCGTACTGCTGGGGGAGCGCATCGAATGTCCTTGTCGGTGACAGCCTCGTCACGGACGTGCGCAGACGGTGGCCGGCAGGGCATGCGACAGCACGCATCGAGGTATCGGTCGGCGAGACCATCACCGACCCGACACCGTTCGAGCATTTCCTCACTGCGCGGTGGGGCCTGTATTCGCGCGCGGGCGGAAAGAAGTTGAGGTACGCGCCGGTCGATCACCCGCGGTGGGAACTGCACCGCGCATCGGTGATGCGGCTCGAGGAGAACCTGTTCGCCGCCGCCGGGCTTCCCTCGCCATCGGGTGAACCGCACTGCATGTACTCGTCGGGGGTGCCGGTGCGCATCGGGCTGCCGCGCCGTGCCCGTGACGCACGCAGATAGCGTTTCCCCGCGTGGAAGTTATCACCGACCTGTCGAGTCCCCCATGGGCCGACGGTCGTTCCGTGGTCACCATCGGGATGTACGACGGTGTGCACCTCGGCCACCGCACGGTGATCAACCAGGTCCGCGAACGCGCCGCAGGACTGGGCGCCCGCAGCGTTGTGGTCACGTTCGACAGGCATCCCATGAGCGTCGTGCGCCCGGAGTCGGCGCCGAAGCTGCTGACCAACCTCGACCAGCGCCTCGAACTGCTCTCCGACACGGGTGTGGATGCCACCGTCGTGGTCTCGTTCAATGACGAGCAGTCCCACGAGACCGCGGTGGGGTTCGTGGAGCGCGTCATCGTCGGGGCACTGCGCACCAAGGCTGTCATTGTCGGTTCTGACTTCCATTTCGGTCACATGCGCCAGGGCAACGTCACCCTGCTGCGTGAGATGGGCGAACGACACGACTTCGTGGCTGAGCCCGTCAGGCTCGTCCCGCGCGCGGACGGAGTCGATGAACCAGTCAGCAGCACGGCCATCCGCCGCGCGCTCGCCGGCGGCGAGATCGACACGGCCACCCGCATGCTCGGCCGGCCGCACGAGATCCGCGGCACCGTCATCGACGGTGACAAGCGCGGCCGCACCATCTGCTTCCCCACGGCGAACGTGGCGGTGCCGGACGGCATGTGCATCCCCGCTGACGGCGTCTACGCCGCCGTCTACCGCCGCCCGGACGGCTCGGAGCACCCGGCCGCGGTGAACATCGGCCGCCGCCCCACGTTCTACAACGACGCGCAGCACTCGTTGATCGAGGCCCATCTCATCGACTTCGCGGGTGACATCTACGGGGAACAGGCCGCGGTGCAGTTCCTCGCGTTCCTGCGCAGCGAGAAGCGGTTCGCCGGCATCGACGAGTTGAAGACCCAGTTGGTGTCGGACATCGAGCACGCGCGCAACGCCGTGCTCGCGCGCCGCGGACGTCTCTAGGGCGCGTCGGTCCGCCTGATGGGCGGCGGGGTCCACTGCCCGGTCAGGAACTCATTCTCCGGCATGTAGAGACGCATGGACATGTCCAGCGGCCCGGCGATGGTCGGGATCCAGTTCGAGTCACCGTGTGGGTCTGCGCATTCGGGTCCGAGGTAAATGTCAAGTGACCCGTCAGTGTTGTAGCGGACGTCATCACGGCTGCGGATGCCGAATCGATTGAGATCGTTTGCGATGAGGAAGCCGTTGCGGTCGTACACGGTGAGAGACCAGAACGCCTTGGCCGGCGGTGTGCCGCCCGGTTCGAAGTGGATGACGTGCTGGTTGCCGCCGTTGATGGGGTTCCCTTCGGCGTCGGCACGCGGCTGGAGGTACACGGCATCCTCGGCGGGGTTCGCCGCAATGCCCCATCTCGCAACGAGCGCGCGACGGACGTAATTGTTCCCCCAGGTGCCGATGTTCTCCGTTGAGTAGGACCAGCCGTTGACAAACCGGTCTCTCCGTCTGCCGGCTTCCAGGATTGCCGCCCGTCCCGCGGGGACCGCTGCGGTGAGGGCAGCCTGCACCTCGGTCGTCTGGTCCGCGAACACGAAAATTCTTCCCCGTTCGATGCCCAGGTCGCGCAGGCGCATGAGCACCGAACCGTCAGCGCCGTGGGGACCCTCGCGCCAGAGGAGTGCCGCAGCCGTCTCGAAGAACTCGGCGGGACTCATCGCATCGACGAAGGCCACGGGGGCCGTCTTGCGCTCTGCATCCGACAGGCTCGACGGTTCGTCGGCGAAGGTGCCGTCGTTCATGGACACGATGGAGCAGGCCCGGACGAACTCCCGCGCCCTCTCCAGGTCATCGCTGGAGTGCGCGGCAGTACGTCCGAGAACCCACATCGTCGGAGTGGGGCAGAAGACCACTGTGTCCTCGCCGTCGTTCGTCTCGCGCGCTGATTCCCAGCCCGGCCCGATGACCTTTGCGGTGATGCCCTCGGGTCCGCTCGACCGAGAGCCGGGCACCGCGAACGTGTCCGTCCAGAAGTCGAGCATCTGGAACATGTGGTACCTGTCGCCCGCAGGGGGGAGCGTGAGCATGGCAGGGCCGACGGAGAGGTCTACCCATGCAGCGGAGAAGAGCGTGTCGATGTTCGGACGCGCGACCGAACGCCACTTGTCGGTGGCGGTGTTCATCTGGTGGACGAACAGGTTGCGCGGGTCGTCGTTCTTCGGGGTGGTGACGACCCGTAGCTGCCGCTTCGTGGTCTCCATGACGACCAACGGGTAGAGGTAGTGGTACGCCTCCTCGGCGATGTCCTCGAGGAGGCGGAAGCTCATGACTCGAGCACCCCGATGGCAGCGGCGAACATGTCGTCACTGCGGTGGTCGCCGATGAGTGCGTGGTTCATCTTGTTCATCGCGTACCCGAACGTTGCCCGGTGCTCCAGCGAGTTGATGATGCGCGATCCCCCCATGCCGGCCCACCAGCAGGTCCGGCCACGGGGCACGCGCGGCCAGGCGGCGCCGGGCATCGCGTAGCCGATGCCGAAACTGACGGGCAGGCCGAGCACGAGGTCGGTCCCGTCGGACTGCACGTCGAAGATCGTGTCGATAGTCGCAGGGGAGAGGAGGTCGAGACCCCCGTAGCTGCCCCCGTGGGACACGACGGCCTGCGCGCGGGCGATGGAGCGGGCGTTCGCGAATCCGTTCATGGGGAAACGCTTCGCCTGCAGTTCCATGTTCTTCGCGTACCCGAGCAGGAACGGGCCGGTGAACGTCTTCATCATCACGCTCGCGGGGTCGAGTGACGCGAAGTCGAACACGGGGTTCTCCACCGGGATCATCGGGGCGAGACGGTGTTCCATCGTGGGGTTGACGCCGAAGTGGTAGTCGAGACCGAGCGGACCGCCGATCTCCTTGTCGAAGAAGTCGGCCATGGGCATCCCCGACACGCGGCGGACCAATTCCCCGACGAGGTGGTTGTAACTGAGCAAGTGGTAGCCCGACGCGGTGCCGGGTTCCCACCACGGCTCCTGAGCGGACAGCATGGCGATCGCCTTGTCCCAGTCGTAGATGTCGTCCGGCTGAACGGGTTGTGCCCAGCCGGAGAGGCCGGACGTGTGCGACATCAGGTGGCGCACACGGATGTCCTCCTTGCCTGCCTGGCCGAACTCGGGCCAGTACGTGGTGACCGGTGCGTACGGGTCGAGCAGTCCCCGCTCCACGAGGATGAGGGCGCACAACGCGACCATCGTCTTCGACGTGGAGTGGACGGGCACGAGGGTGTCCTCTGCCCATTCGGTCGCCCGGGACTCGTCCGTCCACCCACCCCACAGGTCGACGACTGTCTCGCCGTCGACGATGAGACTGACGGATGCGCCGACATCGTCGCCGCTCTCGAGGTTGCGGATGAAGACGTCGCGCACCGGAGCGAAGCGCTCGTCGCAGTGGCCGTGGATGGGTGGCATGGTGGTGTCCTTCGTGGAATCGTTGGTGGAACGGAGAATCAACAAGGGCGGGTCCCGAGGAACCCGCCCTTGCCAACTTTGGGGGAAGCTGATCAGCCCTTGTGGAGGCCGGCCCAGTCGGCGCCCTGTGCGGTGACCGGGCGGACCTTCTTGCCCTTCACGACCTGAAGGGTGCCGACGCCAGCGAGCTTCGACTTGTTGTTGGTGACGAACGCCCAGCGGAAGTTCACAACCGAGGTGAAGAGCGCCTGGCTCTGGATCTCCGCGGTCACTGCCTTGTAGGCGGTCTTGACGTCCGCCGGGGTGGTCGCGGCGCGTGCCTGCCACAGCAGGTCGTCCACCTTGGTGTCCGTGTGCTTGCCGAGGTTGCCGATGTAGCCGAGCGTTCCCCTGAAGACCTTCAGCGGGTTCGTCGAATCAGCGGGGAACGCATTCGTGGCGAGGAACGGGAAGTTGATTGCCGCGTCGGTCTCGGTGATGAGGCCGGTGAACACCATGTCGTAGGCGTTCTTGCCGGTCAGCACGTTGAATGCCTTGGCCGCCCACACGGTGTCCTCTTCCGTCACCACGTTCATCGTGATGTTGCACTTCGCGAAGGTGTTCTTGAGGAACGTGGCGTTTGCCTGCTCCGTGGTGCTTCCGTTGAACGGCACCGTGAACGAGAGGCTCGTCTTGGTGGGGTTCGCGGCCAGGTACTGGGCCACGTAGGTCTTTGCCAGCTCGACGTTGTACGCCGGGTAGCCGGCGGGGTTGTAGAGAACGTTCTGGGAGCCGACAATCGACTTCGGGACCTCGCCCTGGCCCTTCAGGCGGACCTTGTTGAAGTTCACACGGTCGATGCAGTGCACCACGGCCTGTCGGGCGTTGATGTCGGAGAACGGTCCGCCGTTGCCCTGGTTCAGCCACACGCTGGGGAAGTAGTGGATCGGGGTGTCGAACACCTTGACGACGCTCTTGCGCTGCTTCAGGTCCTTGATGAACGTGTTCTCGGTCTTGCCCCACATGAGCGCGGCGTCGACTGTGCCCTTGCGCACGGCGGCCGCGCGCTGCGATCCCTCGGGGACCACGATGAACACCAGCTTGTCGAGGTACGGCAGCTTCACGGACGGCTTGTTGGGGTCGGTGCGCCAGTAGTTCGGGTTCTTGATGACGACCAGTTCGTCGGGCGTCCACGAGGACAGTGTGAACGGACCGGTTCCGATCGGGGTGTTCACGCACGCGCTTGACGTGGCGAGCGACGCAGAAGCGCGCATGTACGCGCTTGTGAGTTGCACGTCGAGGTCGTTCTGCGGCTTGAACAGGTCGATGCCCACGTTCAGGTCGTCGATCTTGCGGACCGAGAGAACGTTCGCCAATCCGGCGACCCCACCCGAGAGGGTCCACAGCTTTGCGACACCACCGGTGAGGTACTTCGCTCCCCGGATGTTGTCGAGGTTCTCGATCACGGCATCGGCGTTGAAGGCCTGTCCGTTCGTGAAAGTGATGTTCGGACGCAGCGTGATGGTCCAGGTCTTGAAGTCGGCACTCGGTGTCGCTGATTGCGCGAGGAACCCGACGGCCTCACCGGTGGGCGTCTTCGTGAACAGCGGCTCGACGATCGACGACGCGGCACCGAGGGCCGGTCCGACGAGCGTCGTGGTGGTGAAGCAGAAACCCGCGAACTTCTGATGGATCGCGATGGTGGCTTCGCCGCCCGACTTCGGTGTGGTGGCGGCGGAAGCGGCCGAGCTGACGGTGGAGGCAGCGATGATGCTCGCCAACCCAACGGCCAGGTACGTGCGCAACCGCGAACCGGTCTTGCGGTGCAGTGACATGAGATTCTCCCCTGAGATGCGGGAGCCCGATGCCCCCCAAGAGAGGACTCTATAATGCGTTAGAGACTCTTGTCAAAGACACTCAGGGAGTCAGTCCCATCAACAGGGTGAGTGCACGGAAGAGGGCTTCTCTGGGCTCCACGACATCGATTCCCGGACCGCCGAGATGGCGCGAGATGCTCAGCCCTCGGTTGAAGGACGTGATCATGCGGGCGATCCCGGACGCCGTGACACCTTCGGGCAGAGGTCGGCCGTCCATGGTTCGGCTCACCCACGTCTCGAGAGATTGGTGCCACGTCGAGTCTGCGTCCAGAATCCGGTCGAGGGTCTCGCGCGGCACATCCTCATAGGCGAGTTCGAGCATGTGCCACAACTCGACCTTGGGGTGGTCGTCCCAGAACCTCTGGCCCTCGAGAATCCGTTCGAGACCCTCCATGCCGAGCGGGATTGCCTCGTCAACCATGACACCGCCATTGTGTTCGTTGGCGATGCGTGTCACCACTGCGTACAGCAACCCGGCCTTGTTCCCGAAGTGCCACGGGATGGATCCGTAGCTGATGCCGCACCGCTCGCCGATTGCACCAAGCGTGGTCTTGTCGTAGCCGCGCTCGAGGAAGAGTTCCTCGGCGGCGTCGAGAATGCGCTGGCGGCTTTCGTCGCCGATCTCGGTCAGTCTCCTGTGCGCCATTCGTCCGATTATGGCAAGGAGGCGACGGCGTGTGGCTATTCGCCCACGGAACCCGCGAGAATCCCGTACCCGGTGTTGCGCTGCGCGAGTGTGCGGCGCAGTGGTGCGACGATCTCGCCGAAGCGGCCCTCGGTCATGCCCTGGCCGTGGTTGGCACCTGCTGCACGGCTGATGTTCTCGTCCATCAGGGTTCCACCGAGGTCGTTGCAGCCCGACTGCAGCAACTGCGCCGCACCGGACACCCCGATCTTCACCCAGCTGACCTGAACGTTGTCGATGAGGCCGTCGTACACGATGCGCCCGATGGCGTGCATGAGGACGGTTTCGCGGAACGTCGGGCCGCGGCGCGACTTCTTCTGCAGGTAGATGGGCGATGCCATGTGCACGAAGGGGAGGGGGATGAACTCGGTGAAGCCACCGGTTTCCTTCTGCAGTTCGCGCGTGACGATCATGTGCCTCGCCCAGGACTCAGGACTCTCCACGCTGCCGTACATGATGGTGATGTTCGAGTGCAGGCCGATCGAGTGCGCCTGTCGGTGGCACTCCAGCCACTCCTCGGTGTTCACCTTGTCGCTGCAGATGATCGCGCGGATGTCGTCGTCGAGGATCTCGGCCGCGGTGCCCGGGAGCGAGGCGAGCCCGGCGTCCTTCAGTCTCTGCAGGTAGTCGCGCAACGACTCACCGTTGCGGTGCGCACCCTCGGTGACCTCGAGCGCCGTGAACCCGTGGACGTGCATGTCGGGAACGGCGTTCTTCACGGCACGCGTCACGTCGATGTAGTAATCACCGTCGAAATCGGGGTGGATGCCGCCCTGCAGCGTCACCTCTGTGGCGCCGAGCGCTGCTGCCTCCACGGCGCGGTCGGCGATGTCATCGAGGGTCAGCAGGTACGGGGTGCCGCGGAGGTTCAACGACAGCGGCCCCTTCGAGAACCCGCAGAATTTGCACTTGTAGGTGCACACGTTCGTGTAGTTGATGTTGCGGTTGTGCACCCACGTCACGGTGTTGCCGACCGCGTTGAACCGCAGTTCGTCGGCGTAGTCGGCGATGAACCCCACCTCCGGCCCGCGGGCGCGGAAGAGGTCGACGATCTCCCGGTGGCCGACTTCCTGGCCGGCACGATGGCCCTCGATGATCTCGGCGATGCGACCGTGCGCCGCAGGCCGCGGGTGGGGAATCAACTCCGGCGGTCTCACGTTCGCACCCGAGTACCACTGGGTGGACTTGTGGCCGACGAGCACCACCTCCGCGCCGTCGTGCACGACGTCGGCTGCCGTCACTCGCTCGGGCCAGATCGCACCCGGGTCGTCGCGACCGAGTGACTCTGCGTCCGTGCGGTCCATCACCGGGAATCGAAGCTGCTCGTCGAGCCACTCGCCGGGCCGGGATGCGAACTCGGGGTAGATGGTGAGACGCGGTGCGAGTGCAAAGCCGCGGTCCTCGGTGACGCGTCGCAGAATGTCGAGTGCCGGCCACGGTCGTTCCGGGTTCACGTGGTCCGCGGTGACGGGTGAGACGCCACCCCAGTCGTCTATGCCCGCATCGAGGAGGATCCCGAAGTCGTCGCTGAGATTCGGGGGCGCCTGCAGATGGACCGACGCCGGCAGCAGCAGCCGTGCGACGGCAATCGACCACAGGTACTCGTCCTCGGGACACGGCTTCGCCTTGTGCATCGCGGTGCCGGCCTTCGGCAGGAAGTTCTGCACGATGACTTCCTGCAGGTGGCCGTACTTGGTGTGCGCCGCGGCGAGCAGCTCAAGTGCCTCGATGCGGTCGGCGCGCGTCTCGCCGATGCCGACCAGGATGCCGCTCGTGAACGGGATGCGCAGCTCGCCGGCCATGCACAGCGTGTCGATGCGGCGCTGCGGTTCCTTGTCCGGTGCACCGCGGTGGCACTCGAGGTCGTCGCGCAGCGACTCGAGCATCATGCCCTGGGAGGGTGACACACGCCGCAGCATCGCAAGTTCATCGAAGTACAGGGCGCCGGCGTTCGCGTGCGGCAGCAATCCTGTCTCGTCGAGCACGAGCTTCGCCATGTCGTGCAGGTAGTGGACGGTGGAGTCGAACCCGTGCTCGCGCAGCCAGTTCGCCGCGACTTCGTAGCGCAGTTCCGGTCGTTCACCGAGGGTGAACAGTGCCTCGTGGCACCCCGTGCGCGCGCCCTGGCGTGCAATCGCGAGGATCTCGTCGGCGGTCATGTACGGCTTCTCGAGCCGGGCCGGTGGCTGGGCGAACGTGCAGTATCCGCACTTGTCGCGGCACAGCATGGTGAGCGGGATGAACACCTTTGGCGAGAACGTGATGCGCGTGCCGTGGGCGGCATCGCGGACTGCGCGCGCCTCGGTGAGCAGTTGGTCGAGCGGCGCCGACATCAGATGGTCGACGTACGAGGGATCGAGGCGTTGCGTCAGCAACTCTTCGCGCGGGAACTGGCGAGACAAGACAGCACCTTTCGGGTGTGATCGGACCAATGGGTTGTGCCAGTGCCGGTCGGGCGAGGGGGGAAAGAGCTAGAGAATCCCCCGCGCCGGAGTCAACCGCGCTGACAGAACCCTACATCCGCGCGCACCGAAGCGCACTGTCGTGGGTCAGGAGTCGGAAGAGTTCCCCGCGATGGTCTCGAACATGGCACGCACGTTGTGGGCACCCATGGGCACGCGGTGGCCGGTGCGGCTGATGAAACTGAGCTGCACGCCCGTGGCGGGGTCGAGAACCGTGAACACCTGCTCGTGGCCGTCGGAATCCACGATGACGTCGGTCAGGCGGGGCACGCCGGCCTCGTCGAGTGCGTCACGGGTGAACCCCGCGTTCAGCACCTCGATCGCGATGTGCTGCACTCCCGAGCCGTGGGCGGCGAGCTGGTCACGCACGGCCGGGTTGTGGTCGGGTCCGACGAGGACCACCTTCACGCCGCCGGCCTCCGCGGTCAACACAGAGGTGTCATCCGTCTGGTCGATGCGGAACCCCATGCCGCCGAAGAAGGTGGCTGCATCTGCGATGTTCTGCACGGCGACAACGACGTGGTCGATGCGGCACGCGACGGTGTCGAGCTCGCTGCGGTTGTCGGTTCCGGCTTCCTTCAGCGGAGCCGGCTCCTCGCGCGACTCGGCCACCTCGATGCGGTGCGTCTCGGCAAGGAGTGTGCGGAAGATTTGCTCGGCGAAGTCCGCATCGACGCCCTTGTCGATGGCCCACTGCCTCCGCGATGCGAGCACCGAACGCACGCGCGCCGGCTGGATGATCGCGGCGCCGGTCTTTGCCTTGATCTCCGCGACCTCTGTGCAGACCTGCAGCCGCCGCGCGAGCAGGTCGACGATGGCGCTGTCAATCGCGTCGATCTGCGTGCGGAGGTCGTCGAGCGATGCCATCAGGATGACGGCGTCATGAGACGCTCGACGTGCTTGGCGAGCACGTCGACCTCGATGTTGACCTTGTCGCCGACGGAGCGCGCACCGAACGTGGTCACTTCGGCCGTGTGCGGGATGACCGCCACCTCGAACGTGTCCTGCGTGAGATTGAAAACGGTGAGGGAGCAACCGTCCACGGTGCACGAGCCCTTCTCCACGAGGTACTTCATGAGGTCTTGCGGGATCCGCACGACCAGTTGCGGGGCGGGGGATACGACCTCGCCGACGGCGTCCACGTGGCCGAGCACGATGTGCCCGCCGAGGCGCTCGCCGAGGGCCATGGGTCGTTCCAGGTTGACGGGGTCCCCGACCTGCAGGGACCCGAGGTTCGTTCGCGAGTAGGTCTCGTCGGTGACGTCGGTCTCCCACCAGCCGGGCCCGGATTCGACAAGGGTGAGGCAGCAACCGTTCACGGCGATGGAGGCCCCGAGGCCCGAGCCGTCGAGCACGGTGGTGGCGCCGATGCGCAGCCTGCCGCCGTTGCGGGCCTGCACCCGGCCCAGTTCCTCCACAATCCCCGTGAACATGGGGTCGAGACTAATCCCGGCGGGGTTGGAAGCCATTGGTGGTTCTCATAGCCTTGACCTGTCCGCGTGGGCCCCGGCGCACGCGAGATGCCACCTGCAGACAGCGGGGGCGTGACCCTTTTGAAAGAAGGATCCATGTCTACGAAGGACACCATTGCCGAGTTCGGCAAGCACGCAAGCGACAGCGGTTCGGCTGACGTCCAGATCGCACTCCTCACCGAGCGCATCAACCACCTCACCGAGCACCTGAAGACCCACAAGAAGGACCACCACAGCCGTCGTGGTCTGCTCATGTTGGTCGGCCGTCGCCGCCGCATGCTCGACTACGTCCGTGACCGCGACATCGCTCGCTACCGCGAACTGGTCGCCAAGCTCGGCCTGCGTCGATAAGACGCACATGCCGGCCCCCGGTCGGCAACAATAGAAATTCCGCCGACGACAAGAAGTTGTCGGTTGTCAGTGGAGGATTCCGCGCCGGGCCGCATCCGGCGGGGCGGGGTCTTTGACTGGGAACCGGCGCCAAGTTGGCGGATACACCACACAGGCACCCGAAACGTTCGGTTGCCCCAGAAAAAGGAAGTATCCACATGGCTGACGCCATTCGCGTGTCGGGCCCCGTTTCGGGCACCGACAAGACCCTCTCATTCGAGACCGGCAAGCTCGCCACCCAGTCAATGGGCGCAGTTGTCGCAACCATCGGCGGCACCACCGTGTTCGCCACCGCAAACGCCGCCCGCACCGTGCGTGACGGCATCGACTTCTTCCCGCTCACGGTTGACGTGGAAGAGCGTGCCTACGCCGCCGGAAAGATCCCCGGTGCGTTCTTCCGTCGCGAAGGCCGCCCGAGCGAGCAGGCCATCCTGACCTGCCGCCTCACCGACCGCCCGCTGCGCCCGGCCTTCCCGGACGGCTACCGCAACGAGACCCAGGTCGTCCTCACCATCCTCGGCGTGGACATGAAGAACCCCCACGACGTCATCTCCATCAACGCAGCGTCCGCCGCGTTCATGGTGTCGGGCATCCCCTTCGAGGGCCCGATCGGCGCCGTCCGCCTGGCCTACAGCCAGGACGGCAAGTGGATCCCGCACCCCACCTATGAAGAGGGCGAGGACGGCACGTTCGAGATCGTCGTCGCCGGCCGCGAGCTGGACAACGGCGACGTCGCCATCATGATGGTGGAGGCCGGTGGCTCCGAGAAGTCGTTCGAGTACTACGAGGCGGGCGCACCGAAGGTCAACGAGACCGTCATCGCCGACGGCCTCGAGGCCTCGAAGACCTGGATCAAGGAGTCCATCGCGCTGCAGCGCCAGCTGGTTGCCTCGGTCATCGCGACCAAGGGACCGATCACGCCGCTCGCGTACACCCCCGTCCTCGACTACACCGACGAGGTGTTCGCGGCCGTCGAGCGCGTTGCAACGCCGAAGCTGGCGCATGCCATCACCATCGCGCTGAAGGCCGACCGCAACGCGGCGACCGACGCAGCCGGTGACGAGACCGTGAAGGAACTCTGCGGCGAGGGCGGCCAGTTCGCCGGCCAGGAGAAGGCAGTCAAGGAGGCAGTCCGCAGCCTCACGAAGAAGCTCGTCCGCAAGCGCGTCGTCGAGCAGGGCATCCGCATCGACGGCCGTGGACCGAAGGACCTGCGTCCCGTCTCGTCCGAAGTCGGCATCCTGCCGACGGCGCACGGCACCGGCCTTTTCCAGCGCGGCGAGACCCAGGTCATGAACGTGTGCACCCTCGCGATGCCGCGCATGAACCAGATGCTCGACACGCTCGGCCCGGACAGCGAGAAGCGCTACATCCACCACTACAACATGGCCCCGTGGGCAAACGGCGAGACCGGCCGCGTCGGTTCGCCGAAGCGCCGCGAGATCGGTCACGGTGCACTCGCGGAGCGCGCGCTCCTGCCGGTCGTCCCCAGCCAGGAAGAGTTCGCCTACGCCATCCGCCTCGTCAGCGAGGTCATGTCGTCGAACGGTTCCACCTCGATGGCGTCGGTGTGCTCCAGCAGCCTCTCGCTGATGGACGCAGGCGTGCCGATCAAGGCGCCGGTCTCCGGCATCGCGATGGGTCTCATCTACGCAGAGGGCAAGTACCTCACTCTCACCGACATCCTCGGTGCGGAGGACGCATTCGGTGACATGGACTTCAAGGTCGCGGGCACCGAGGACGCAGTCACCGCGCTGCAGCTCGACACCAAGATCGACGGCATCCCCGCCGACGTCCTGGCGGCTGCACTGCAGCAGGCCCGCGAGGCCCGCATGGCGATCCTCGAGAGCATGAACTCGGCGCTCTCCGCGCCGCGTCCGGAAGTTGCCGCAACGGCACCGAAGATCGTCTCCTTCACCATCCCGCTCGACAAGGTCGGCGAGGTCATCGGACCGAAGGGCAAGGTCATCAACACGATCCAGCAGGAGACCGGCGCGGACATCGCCGTCAGCGACGACGGTGCCGTCGGCATCGTCACCATCGGTTCGCCGGACAACGCCAAGGTGGAAGAGGCGAAGTCGCGCATCCTCGCGATCGTCGACCCGCCCACCGCGGAGCTCGGTGCCGTGTACAACGGCCGCGTGGTCAGCATCACCAAGTTCGGTGCGTTCGTGAACATCCTCCCCGGACGTGACGGACTCGTGCACATCAGCAAGCTCGGCAAGGGCAAGCGCATCAACAACGTCGAGGACGTTCTTGAGCTCGGCCAGGAGATCGAGGTGCGCGTCGACGACATCGACGACAAGGGCAAGGTCAGCCTGACCCCGGTCGGCGAGGGCTACGACGGCATCGACTTCAGCCAGGCAGACGACGGCGGCGAGCGCCGCGAGCGCCGTGACCGTGACGACCGTGGTGGTCGCGGCGGTGACCGCAACCGTGGTGGACGTGACCGTGACGACCGTGGTGGTCGTGGCGGCGACCGTGACCGTGGCGAGCGCCGCGAGCGCAGCAACGACTCCGGTGACGTCGTCGAGGTGTCCTTCGAGGACCAGTTCGACAGCGAGATCGCGAACGAGCTCGGCGACCTCGGCCCGGGTGGCCGCGCCGGCGGGAACGACCGCGACGACCGTGGTGGTCGTGGCGGCGACCGCAATCGTCGCCGTCGCTAAATAGCCAAACGGCTACGGTGACCCCCATGATTCGCGTGGGAGTTGTCGGTGCAGCCGGACGAATGGGCGCCACCGTGTGCGACGCAGTCGCCGCGGCGGACGGCCTGGAACTTGTCGCCGCCATCGATGTCATCGGTGGCGGCGGTTCCGTTCACGGGCTCACCATCCAGAAGGAACTGAAGGCCCTCGCGGACGCGAATGCCGAGGTGGTCGTTGACTTCACCGTTGCGGCCGCCGCGCGCCAGACGCTGCCGTGGCTCGCGCTCCACGGCATGCACGCCGTCGTCGGAACCACCGGTTTCTCGGACGACGACATCGCATCGTTCGCCTCGGCGTTCACCGGCAGCAACTGCCTGATCGCGGCGAACTTCGCGATCGGTGCCGTGCTCATGATGAAGTTCGCCGAGCAGGCCGCGCCGTACTTCGAGACCGCCGAGATCATCGAGTTCCACCACAACGCGAAAGCGGATGCACCGAGCGGGACCGCCATGGCCACCGCACAGCGCATGGCCGCGGCATCCGATGAATGGGCCGCAGACCCCACGAAGCACGAGGTCGTGCCGGGTGCGCGCGGTGGCGTCGGTCCCGGCGGCATCCACGTGCACGGTGTCCGCATGGTCGGCATGACCGCGTCACAGGAAGTGATCCTGGGGACCTCCGGGCAGACGCTCGTCATCAGGCACGACTCGAACGACCGCGTGTCTTTCATGCCCGGTGTGGTGCTGGCGTGCCGTCACGTTGCCGGCCTTCCGCAGCGCATGACGATGGGTATCGACTCGCTCCTGTGAACGCAAAGAGCCCGCCCCTTGCGGGACGGGCTCTCCTCAGTGAGTGCGGTCAGCTGAGCGCGGCGATGGCTGCGTCGTAGTCCGGCTCCTGGCCGATCTCGGGGACCAGCTCGGTGTGGAGCACGTTGCCGTTCTCGTCGGAGACCACCACGGCGCGCGCGAGCAGGCCGCCGAAGGCTCCCTCGTTCATGCCCACGCCGAAGGCCTGGCCGAAGTTCGTGCGGAACGACGACGCGGTCTGGACGTTGCTGAGTCCTTCTGCACCGCAGAAGCGACCCTGTGCGAACGGCAGGTCTGCGGACACGCACACGACAACTGTGTTGTCGAGCGAGGAGGCCAGTTCGTTGAACTTGCGCACGCTGTTCGCGCACACCGGAGTGTCGACGCTGGGGAAGATGTTGAAGACCACGCGCTTCCCGGCAAAGGCCGAGTTGTCGAAGTCGGAAAGGTTGCCGCCGGTCAGCTGGTAGGCGGGGAGTGCCTTGCCGGGAACCGGGAGGTCACCCACGGTGTTGACGGGATTGCCGCCGAATGCTGTCTGTGCCATGTCTAGTTCTCCTGGTTGTCGTTGTGTTCGTGGGTGTGTGTCGGTTCGGTCGCCGAGATCGGTGACCGCCGGCGCGCAGTCTGGAAGATACTCACACCGAAGAGTGCACCGACCACCCACCACTGGTAGCGGTTGATCCACCCGACGACGCCCTGGATTTGGTCCTCCACTTGCTTGCCACCGAACCACAACACGGTCAAACGGGTTGCTATTCCCGCGGTGGCGGTGGTGAAGAAGCGCCGTGGCGTCATCGCGAGGTGGCCGACGAGAAGGCAGACCACGTTCGACCCGGGCATCAGGAACAGCGCGGCCCACCCGAACCTGCTGGTGAAGCGTTCCGTCCACCTGTAGATGGCGGGCATCTCGCCGATTTGCGACTCGGTCCATTCGAGAGCCCTGTGGCCGAACCAACGCCCGACGAAGAACAGCGCGCACGCAGCGGCGAGCAGGCGCAGGAACCCGACGATGAAGAAGGTGGGGGCATCGACGTACGGGATGGAGGCGAAGAGGTTGCGGTTGCGCGAACTGAGCATCAGCACCAGGAGCGGGTGTTCGTCGACGAGGGCGGGCCCCAGGTTCGTTCCGATGGTCCCGATGACGAACAAAAGGGTGGTGAAGACGACTACGGCGCGGCGCACGGGGTGGAACCGTACCGTCATGCCCGCTCTTTCGGCCGTCGGGGGCCGTGTTGCTACGGTTTTCGGTTGACGGGGCGCGCCCGTCCGGAGAATGTGGGGGACACCATGAAGGGCTTGATGCAGCCGACCCAGTTGACCATCAACTACCTGTTTGACCGCGCGGAGAAGTACCACCGCGAGAAGACCATCACCACTGCCACGGCAACAGGCATCGATTCCGTCACGTACGGCGAGTGGGCCGAGCGCACGAGGCGCATCGCCACGGCACTCGACACGCTCGGCATCTCCGCGCAGGGGCGTGTCGCCACGTTCGCGTGGAACACCCAGCGCCACCTGGAGCTGTACTTCGCGGCGCCCTGCAGCGGCCGCGTGCTGCACACCCTGAACATCCGCCTTTTCCCGGAGCAGCTGACGTACATCGTGAACCACGCCGAGGACGAGGTCATCTTCATCGACACCTCGATTTATGCACTGATCGAGCCGTTGCTGCCCACGTTCACCACCGTGAAGCACCTCGTGTTCATGAACGACGGCAAGGGAGAGGCCCCGACCTCGGTTCCGGGCTTCCAGGTGCACGACTACGAACAGCTCATCGCCCAGTCGGCACCGAAGCAGTGGCCCGTCATCGACGACGAGAACCGTGCCGCCAGCATGTGCTACACGTCGGGAACCACGGGCAACCCGAAGGGTGTCGTCTATTCGCACCGCAGCACATACCTGCACACGATGGGCACGATGCTCGCGGACTCGGTCGGTGTCGGTGAGTCCGACGTCATCTTGCCGGTCGTTCCGATGTTCCACGCCAACTCGTGGGGTCTCGCGCACGCGGGTGTCGCCTCGGGTGCCGACCTTGTCATGCCCGGTCCCGACCTCAGCGGTCCGGCCGTCGCGAAACTGATCGTCGAGCAGAAGGTCACGGTCGCTGCCGGTGTGCCCACCATCTGGATGGCGGTGCTGCCCGAACTGAAGGGCAAGGACACGTCGTCGCTGCGGTGCATCCCGTGCGGTGGTTCGGCCGTGCCGAAGGCGCTGAGCGAGGCGTACCGCGAGCAGACCGGACTGCCGATCCTGCAGGCGTGGGGCATGACGGAGACGAGCCCGATCGCCGCGGTGTGCACGCTGTCGCGGGCCGACCGCCAGCTGCCGCAGGAACAACAGGCCGAATTGCGCACCACGGTCGGTCTCATCGCGTTCGGTGTGGAGATGCGCGTCGTCGAGCCCGGCACCACCACGCCCCTCCCGTGGGACGGCGAGTCGAGCGGCGAGCTCCAGGTGGCCGGTGCGTGGATCGCGGCCGATTACTACGACGACCCACGCTCGCGCGAGAGCTTCACGAACGACGGATGGTTGCGCACCGGTGACGTCGCCGTGGTGGACGCGAAGGGCCGCATCCGCCTGGTGGACCGCACGAAGGACCTCATCAAGTCCGGCGGCGAGTGGATCTCGTCGGTGGACGTGGAGAACGAGCTGATGTCGCACCCGAAGATCGCAGAAGCCGCCGTCATCGGGGTTCCGCACCCGAAGTGGTCGGAGAGGCCGCTCGCGTGCGTGGTCGTAAAGCCGGGCGAGACCCTGACGAAGGAAGAGGTCATCGAGCACCTGGTGCCGCGCCTCGCCAAGTGGCAGCTGCCCGATGACGTGGTGTTCATCCCCGAGGTGCCGAAGACATCGGTGGGCAAGTTCTCGAAGAAGACGCTGCGCGAGCAGTTCGCCGAGCACATCCTTCCCGACGCCTGATTTTCTTCCCGGGTTCTTACCCGGGTTCCGTATGGTGACACCGGAAAGGGGTTGCCATGTGCGGTCCGGGAAGCGATCACGGGAACGGTGCGGGACACCACGAGCACGGGCACATCATCGTGCCCGAGGAGTTCCTGACCAGACGGCGGTTCGTGCGTGCCGGCGCACTTGGTATCGGGGCCGTTCTCCTGGCGGCGTGCGGCCGCCGGACGGATCCGCTCGAGCAGTCCCTGTCGACGGACACGTCGCTGTCCCCGTCGACGACGGTCGCCCCGACGACCACGACGGTCCCGGCGACATCGCCCGCGGCGAGCACGACGGTCGCCCCGACGACAACGCTTGCGGGGTTCGACGAGTTCGGATCAACGGTGTCGGTGATGCGCGAGGGCAACTGGTGGCTGGTGGAGAGCAACGGCCTCCCCGCGCACAACATGATGGTGGGCATCACCAGTTGGCAACAACAGGTGCCGACGCCGCAGCGGTACACGGGGTCGAATGCATGGCGAATACCCGCAAGACCCGTCGTGTCCGACACCCCAGTGTCAGCGAAGACCGCGCTGTACCGCGGGGCCATCGCACTGGCGGCAAACGGCGTGCCCATCTTCAACGCACTGAACAACCGTGGCGATGATGCGTTCCTGTTCGGCGAGCTCGACAAGTGGGGTGGTCACGCCGGTCGCGCCGATGACTACCACTACCACATTGCCCCGTTACACCTGGTCGAGACGGTCGGCCGCGACAAGCCAATCGCATTCGCTCTCGACGGTTTCCCCATCTACGGCGAGACGGAACCGGACGGCTCGAAGGTGAAGTCGCTCGACGAGTTCAACGGCCACTATGACTCGAGCGGCGCGTACCACTACCACGGCACCCGCACGTACCCGTACATCAACGGGGGCCTGCGCGGGGTGATCACCGTGGCCGGCGACCAGGTGGACCCGCAGCCGACGACGAAGCCCTTCAGGCCGTCGCTCGAGCCCCTGCGCGGAGCCACCATCACCGACTTCTCGTCGCCGGCGAAGAACTCCTACGTTCTCGGATACTCGACGGCCGGCGGAAACGGCGAGGTCGCGTACGTGGTGACGTCGACCGAGGCGACGTTCACCTTCACGGCACCGGACGGAACCGTGACGCGCGAGAAGTACGCGCGCCGCTGACTTTCACAAACGGCCGGAGCGGATGATGCGCTGCAGGAACTGCTGCGCCCGCTCGCTCTGCGGTGCCGACAGCACGTCACGCGGGTGACCCATCTCGATGATGCGCCCGCCGTCGAGCACGCACACAACATCACTCGTGTCGCGGGCAAATCCCATCTCGTGCGTTGCGAGCACCAGGGTCATTCCTGATTGCTTCAGCTCGCGCACGACGTCGAGAACCTCTCCGACCAGTTCGGGGTCGAGGGCGGACGTGATCTCGTCGAGTAGCAGGGCCTCGGGCTCCACTGCGAGCGCTCGCACGATGGCGACACGCTGCTGCTGGCCGCCCGAGAGCTGGTCCGGGTATGACCCTGCTTTGTCGGCGAGTCCGAACCGCTCGAGCAGGTCCAGCGCACGCGCATTTGCTGATTGTTTGTCGACACCGAGCGCACGGATGGGGGAAAGTGTGATGTTCTGGAGAACCGACATGTGCGGGAACAGGTTGTAGTTCTGGAACACCATGCCGATGCGCCGTCGCACGGGGTTCGCGTCCAGGCCCGGCTCGCTGATGTCGGTGCCATCGAGGAAGATCTGGCCGCCGTCGATCGGCTCGAGGAGATTGATGCACCGCAAAAGGGTGGACTTGCCCGAACCCGACGGGCCGATCAGTGACACGCACTGCCCGGTCCCGATGTCGAGTGACACGCCGTCGAGCACGGTGTGTGAACCGAACGACTTCGAGACATTGCGGAGGGAGATCTTGCTCATCGCACCCTCGTGCCGCTCGTTCGGCGGCGCTCCCGCTCCACCAGCCAGTCGGTGGTGCGCGTCAGGGGAATGGTGATCAGCAGGAACACGACCGCCGCGGCCACGTACGGGGTGAAATTGGCGAACTTCGACTTGTCGACGCCGGCCTGGCGCAGGATCTCGATCGGGCCGATGAGCGAGACGAGGGCAACATCCTTCTGCAGAGACACGAGGTCGTTCATCAACGGGGGAACGACCCGTCTGATGGCCTGTGGCAGGACGACGAACCGCATGGTCTGTGCCGTGCTGAGCCCCAGTGACCGCGACGCAGCGCGCTGCGATTCGTGGACGCTCTCGATGCCTGCGCGGAACACCTCGCTGACGTACGAGGCGTAAGTGAGCACGAGTGCGACGGAGCCCCAGATGAGAGGGCTGTTCCACGGCCGTTCCATGCCGAGACCTGGGACACCGAACCCGATGAGGTAGATCCACAGGATGACGGGCACGCCGCGCATGATGTCGGTGTAGGCGATGGCGAGCGCCCGCAGCGGGAAGAGGACCGGCGACCGACTGTTTCGCGTGGTGGCCACGAGCAGGGCCAGCACGACGATGAAGGGGATCGACCAGAAGAAGATTTTCACGTCGAGAACGAAGGCATCCAGCAGACGCGGGAAGGAATCCGCGAATCGTTCACCGTTGAAGAACGACTCGTGCACGCGGTCCCACCGGGGCATCCGTGGGACGAGGACGACGACCAGGGCGATGACGACCGCCGAGCTCGCCATTGCAACGAGAAGACTCCGCCTGCGGCGCGACTTCTCGTAGTCGGCGCGCCGCGAGGCGGAGTCGTTCATGTTCGTGAATCGGGTGTTCGTTATTCGGCGATGACCGGGGCGTTCGTCTTGTCGGCCAGCCAGGTCTGGACGAGGCCGTCAAGGGTTCCGTCACTCTTCAGCGTGGCGAGGGCCTCGTTCACGCATGACACCAGCGGGTTGTCGAGGTCGAAAAGAAGACCGAACTCGTCGCCCGATGTCGCGGGGAACTGACCGATGACCGATGCACCCTCAATCTCGACAGCGGCGATGTAGAACGCGGTCGGCAGGTCGACGACGATGGCGTCGATCTGCTTGGCCTCGAGTGCTGCCTTCGCCCCGGCGTTGTCGTCGTAGACGAACGGTTCGTTGCTCGGCTTGATGACTTCGTTGATGAAGTCAAGGCTGGTGGTGCTCGCCTGGGCACCGAACTTGACGCCCTTCAGGTCGGCAATCGTCTTGGCGCCGGCGGCGGCCGAGTCGGAGAGCCCGACGATGGCCTGGTTGGTGACGTAGTACGGGTCACTGAATGAGACGGTCTTCTTTCGCTCTTCGGTGATGGTGTACTGCTGCAGGTTGAAGTCGAAGTTCTTGGCACCGGGCTGGATGGCCTCGTCGAATCCCGTGCGCACCCACGTCACGTTCTCGTCGCTGAAGCCGAGGGCACCCGCAACCGCATACGCAACGGCGGCCTCGAAACCTTCCTTTGACTCGGGCTTGTCGTTCTCGACCCACGGACCGTACGCCGGGTTGCCGGTGGCGATGGTGAGCACGTCGGCGGCGATGGTGTGGCCCTTGTATTTCACCTGCAACGTCTCACGGTTGTAGCGGGCGCCCTTGCACACGTCGCACTGCACGTAGACATCGGGCAGGAAGTTCATTTCGATCACATTCACGCCCTGGCCGCTGCAGGCCTCGCAGCGGCCGCCCTTCACGTTGAAGCTGAACTGGCCCACCTGGTAGCCGCGCGCCTTGGCCTCC
>JBEGJV010000005.1:0-25481 GCA_041184385.1 Actinomycetota bacterium | reverse complement strand
GAGGCCGCCACCGAGGACGAGATGTGGGAGGCACTGCGCATTGCCCAGGCCGAGGACTTCGTGCGCGCCATGCCCGGTGGACTCGAAGCGACGATCGCCCAGGGCGGGACGAACGTGTCGGGCGGCCAGCGACAGCGGCTTGCCATCGCACGCGCCCTCGTCCGCAGGCCGGACATCTACTTGTTCGACGACTCGTTCTCGGCGCTCGACCTCGCCACCGACGCGAGGCTGCGCGCCGCGCTCGCACCGTACGTGCGCAATGCGGCCACGATCATCGTGGCCCAGCGTGTGTCGACGATCCGCCACGCGAACCAGATCCTGGTGCTGGAGGACGGCGAACCCGTCGGACTCGGCACCCACGAGGAGCTTCTCGCCACCTGTCCCACGTACGAGGAGATCGTCTCGTCCCAGGCCTCCATCAACGAGGAGGAGGTCGCATGAGCGAGGAGAACAAGACCGAGGACGCGAAGCCGGGCGCCTCCGTCAGCGAGCTGCGCACGGGGCGCTGGAACACCGTCGGCATTCCCACCGAGAAGTCGGAGAACTTCGGCGAGACGTCGCGTCGCCTGGCGCGTCTCCTCGCCAGGGAGGGCGTGCTCGTCATCGCAATTCTCGTGATGGCCGTGGTGAGCGTTGCACTGGTGGTCTCGGGGCCGCGCATCCTCGGCCACGCCACGAACCTCCTGACCAAGCCGTTGATCAAGTACCGGGACCCCAGCCGCATCAACTTCTCCGCGCTGCACAACACCTTGTGGGTCGCCGTCGGTGTGTACGCCCTGTCGTACGTCCTCGCGTACGGTCAGGCCTTCCTCCTGGCCGGCGTCGTCCAACGGACCATGTTCTCCCTCCGCAGCGAGGTCGAGGAGAAACTCCACCGACTGCCGCTCAGTTACATCGACCGGCACGCACGCGGCGACCTCCTCAGCCGCGTCACGAACGACATCGACAACATCAGCCAGAGCCTGCAGCAGTCCCTCAGCCAGCTGATCACGTCTCTCCTCACCATGGTGGGGGTGCTCGTGATGATGTTCACGGTGTCGTGGCTCCTCGCACTGATTGCGCTGCTGATAATCCCGCTGTCGACCCTCACCATGAAGCAGATCGCGAAGCGGTCGAGGGCGAAATTCATCGACCAGTGGCGCACCACGGGCACATTGAACGGCCTCATCGAGGAGACGTTCACCGGCCACGCCATCGTGAAGGCCTTCGGCAAGCAGTCCGAGGTGGAGGGTCGCTTCGAGGAGATGAATGCCGAGTTGTTCGACGCCAGTTACGGCGCACAGTTCATCTCCGGTTCGATCCAGCCCGCCATGATGTTCATCGGCAACCTGAACTACGTGGCCATCGCCGTTGTCGGTGGCCTCCGGGTCACGTCGGGCGCCATGGGAATCGGCGACGTGCAGGCATTCATCCAGTACTCGCGCCAGTTCACGCAACCCCTCACGCAGACCGCCAGCATGTTCAACGTCCTCCAGTCGGGCGTCGCCTCGGCTGAGCGGGTGTTCGAGCTGCTGGACGCCGAGGAGCAGACCCCCGACGTGGGCGTGGACACGAGCATCCCCGTCGACGGTCGGGTGGAGTTCGACCACGTGTCGTTCTCGTACAACCCCGAGCGCGAACTCATCAAGGACCTCTCGTTCGTCGCCGAACCCGGCACCACGGTCGCGATCGTGGGGCCGACCGGCGCCGGCAAGACGACGCTCGTCAACCTGATCATGCGGTTCTACGAACTGAACGGTGGTCGCATCCTCCTCGACGGCCGCAACATCTCCGAGATGCCTCGCCACGAGCTCCGGTCGAAGATCGGCATGGTGCTGCAGGACACCTGGTTGTTCGACGGCACGATCTACGAGAACCTCGCCTACGGGCGACCGACCGCCACGCGGGAGGAGGTGCTCGCAGCGGCAAAGGCGGCGTACGTGGACCGTTTCGTCCACTCGCTGCCCGACGGGTACGACACGGTCCTTGACGGCGAGACCGCCGCGGTCAGCGCGGGGGAGAAGCAGCTGCTCACCATCGCCCGTGCCTTCCTCTCGGACCCTTCGATTCTCATTCTCGACGAAGCGACGAGTTCGGTCGACACCCGCACGGAGGTGCTCATCCAGCGCGCCATGCACAACCTCCGTGCGTCCCGCACCAGCTTCGTCATCGCACACCGTCTCTCGACCATCCGTGATGCCACCATCATCCTGGTCATGGAGAACGGATCGATCGTGGAGCAGGGCAGCCACGAGGAACTCCTGGCCGCGAAGGGCGCGTACCACCGCCTGTACCAGGCCCAGTTCACGGCCCCCGTGGCGAACGACGCCTGACACAAATTAGGGTGAGGCCCGCGGGGTGACCCGCCCGAACCTGCACGGGGGTCACCATGTTCGACTTGATCATCCGCAACGGCACTGTCGTCGACGGGACGGGTGCTCCCGCACGCCGCGCCGATGTCGCAGTGGAGAACGGCGTCATCGTGGAGATCGCGGCGACGATCTTTGCCGACGCGCGCGAGGAGATCGACGCCACGGGTCGGATCGTCACTCCGGGGTTCGTGGACGTCCACACGCACTACGACGGCCAGGTCACGTGGGACGGGGAGCTCAACCCGTCGGCGGCGCACGGCGTCACCACCATCATCACCGGGAACTGCGGCGTCGGGTTCGCCCCTGTTCGCAAGGGTCGCGAGGACCATCTCATCAGGCTGATGGAGGGCGTCGAGGACATCCCCGGCACAGCGCTCTACGAGGGAATGACATGGGGGTGGGAGAGCTTCCCCGAGTACATGGATGTGCTGCGCACGCGCGAATGGTCGATGGACGTCGGCGTTCAACTTCCGCACGGTCCGCTCCGCACGTTCGTGATGGGTGACGAGCGCAGCGGCGGCAACGAGGAGGCAACGCCCGCGGACGTCGAGGAGATGGCACGGCTCGCGCGCGAGGCGATGGAGGCCGGGGCGTTCGGTTTCACGACGTCGCGCACGCTCGGTCACCTCAGCAGCGACGGCATCCCGGTTCCCGGGACGTTCGCTGACGATGACGAACTGTTCGCCATTGCAAAGGCGGTCCGCGACGGTGGCGGTCGCATCTTCGAGGTGGCGATGGCCGGCATCGTCGCCCACGATGACGATGCCGTGACCAAGAGGGAACTCGACTGGATCGGCACCATGGCAAAGGAGACCGGCTTGACCGCGACCTTCATCGTGCTGCAGCACAACCAGGATCCGACTCGGTGGCGCAGCGAGATGGATGCCGCCGCGAAGTGGCGTGCCGAGGGCGCGAATGTCGTGCCGCTGGTGGCGGGACGCCCCTTCGGTGTTCTGCTCGGCCTCGAGACACGCAACCCGTTCCGCCTGCGCCCGAGCTACGAGGCCATCGCCCACCTGTCTGTCAACGAGCGCATCGTCGCCATGCGCGACCCGGGGACCCGCGCGAGGATCCTTTCCGAGCAGCCCGTCGACGACGACGAGACGAAGATGCTCGGCCAGAAGGGCCTCGAGATGGTTCTTCCGCGTTGCTACGTGCTGGAGAGCGGTGTGGAGCCCGACTACGAACAGGATCCGTCACGCTCGATCGGTGCGTTGTCGCAGGCCCGCGGCGTCCCGCCGATGGAGATCGCCTATGACGCACTCACGGCATCGGACGAACCGACGATGCTGCTGCTTCCGCTCTTCAACTACGCCGACGGGAACCACGATGCGCTCTACGACCAGATGATGGACGATGCCGCCATCCTCGGGCTCGCCGACGGCGGTGCGCACTGCGGCGCAATCTGTGACGCATCAATCCCCACGTACGTGCTGACGCACTGGGTGAAGGGTCGGTCCCGCGGTCCGCGTCTCTCGCTCGAGGACGGTGTCCGGCGTCTCACCTCGCAGCCCGCCGATGTCTACGGCCTCTCGGACCGCGGGCGCATCGAGGTGGGCAAGCGCGCGGACTTCAACGTGATCGACCTCGACAATTTGCAGTTGATGGCGCCCCACGCGGTCCACGACCTGCCGGCCGGCGGCATGCGCCTGCTGCAGGATGCGAAGGGCTACGACGCGACTGTGGTCGCGGGGGTCGTCACTCGCCGCAACGGCGCGGACACGGGGGCGCGTCCGGGTCGTCTGGTCACCAACGGCGCCGTCTGACCGCGATCAGCCGAGTCCGCGGAGGGTCGCGGCGAGCTCCTCGGGGTTCACCGGGTTGAAGTACTCGCCGCCTGCCACTTCGGCGGCTGCGATGAAGCGCGGCACTCCGCTTGCACGCCACGGTGACACGATCTCGATGTTCAGCCACTCACTGCCCGTTGCGTTCCGCGGCGCCTGGTTGACCCACAGCATGTAGGGGAGCGGAGTGCCGAAGAGCCTGTCGAGTCTCGCCAGAACGTCGACAAGAGTTGCCGCGAGCGACGTTCGCTGCGCGTCGCCGAGGTCGTCGAGACGCCCGGTCCTGGCCCGCGGTGCGATGGACACAGAGACGGGGAACACCGCCGCGAAAGTTGTGGCGGAGACGAAGTGGTCGTCGCCGAGCACGAGCCGTTCCGGTGCGCCATCGGGCTCCCATCCCGCCGCGAACATCCGGGCGATGCGTCCCGGCGTGTGGTCGAAGGCGTAGATCTGGCCGTGCGGGTGGGCGATGGTGGCGCCGACCTCGGCGCCCCGGTTCTCGAAGACCATCACGTACTCGGTGGCCGGGTGTCCCATCAGTGCGGTCGTGCGATCGGCCCACAGGTCGACCACTTTCCTGACACCTGCGTGCCCGAGACCGTGGAACGTCGCATCATGATGCGGGGTGTAGAGGACGACCTCGCAGTTGCCCTCGCCGAGTGCCGGCCACCGGTTCGGGAACGCCTTCACGTCGTACGGTTCAGGGGCCTCGAGTCCGCCCACGCAGAACGGACAGCCATCAGCCGGGAGATTGGGTCGACCCTGGCGCGACTCGACGATGTGGACGACAGTGTCCAGGTACGGGTCCGTACGCGGTTCAGGCACGTCCCGAAGTTAGTCGTTGCCCGCTGCGACGGGGTCAGTTGACGCGGCGCTCGTGACCGACCCAGTACGGCTCGCGGAGGTCCTTCTTCAGCACCTTGCCGCTGGGATTGCGGGGCAGGGCGTCGATCCACTCGACCCTGGTGGGGCACTTGAACTTCGCGAGGCGCTCGCGGGAGAAGTCGATGATCACCTGCTCGGTCACCGTGGCGCCAGCTGCCTTCACCACGATGGCCATGGCGGTCTCGCCCCACTTCTCGTGGGGGATGCCGATCACGGCGACGTCTGCGATGCCGGGGTGCGACATGAGGACGTTCTCGACCTCGGCGGGATAGACGTTCTCGCCGCCGGACACGATCATGTCCTTCACGCGGTCGTGGATGTACACGTATCCGTCGGCATCGACGTAGCCGGCATCCCCGGACTTGAACCAACCGTCGGCGTCGATCGCCTTCGCGGTGTCCTCGGGGCGCTTCCAGTAGCCCACCATCACCTGCGGGGACTTGATCCAGATCTCCCCGACCTCACCCTGTTCGCAGTCACGTCCGGTGTCGTTGTCGACGATGCGGACCTCCACGCCGGGGCCGGGCACACCGCAGCTGCGCAGACGGTGCTTGTTCGGCCCGTTCGGGTCATGGTCGGCCGGCGGCAGGTTGACGACGCCACCGGTCGTCTCGGTGAGGCCGTATGCCTGCCAGAACTTGCACTTGAACAACTGCACGCTCCTGGTGAGCACCTCCTCGCTGATCGGTGACGCGCCGTAGACGAACACCTCGAGGCTGGAGAAGTCGGCATCCTCGACGCCGGGCACCATTGTCATGAAGGCGAGCACTGCCGGCACGAGGAACGCGTGCGTGATGCGGTGCTCACCGATCAACTTGATGACGGCAGCGGGATCCATGACGCGGACCACGACCGTGGTGCAACCGAGGAACTGGCCTGCCGTCGCCCAGCCTCCACCTCCGATGTGGAAGAGGGGCATCGCGGCCATGTTCACGGAGTCGGGGGAGAGCTCCCAGATCTGGCTGATCATCGGTGCGAGCGCGAGGAAGTTGTCGTTCGAGAGCATCACGCCCTTCGGGAGACCAGTCGTGCCGCTGGAGTACAACTGGAAGGCGATGTCGTCGTGCGCGGACGGAACCATCGGGTCGCCCAGCGACTGTCGCGCCACCCACGCATTCCAGTCCTCGTGGGCCCCGTGCCCGCCGACGACCAGGATCAACTTGGTGTGCGTGAGATTCGGCGCGATCGCATCGACAATCGCCGCGAACTCGGCGCCGACGACGAGAACCTTCGCCTCGGCGTTGTTGACGATGTACTCGACCTCGGGTGCGGCGAGGCGCCAGTTGACGTCGACGCTCACGGCGTTGAGGAGCGCGGCCCCGTAGAACACCTCGAAGTGGGGGATGCCGTTCATGTCGAGGAAGGCAACACGGTCCTGGTTGCCCACGCCGGCGGCCGCGAAGCCGTTGGCCACGCGTTGCGCGCGCTGGTACAGGTCCGACCATGACAGTCGGTTTGCGCCCTCGATGAGGCTGGTGTGGTCAGGTCGGTTGGTGCCGTGCGTGCGGACGATGTCGGCCATGCACGTGATGTTTCCCCTACTCATGGGCGGTCATGGTAGGCGAATTCGCGGGTCAGGTGCGTTCGAGGAAGACGATGGGGATCTCGCGGTCTGTTCTCGACTGGTAGTTGGCGTAACCCTTGTAGTTGGCGGTGATTGCGGGCCACAGGGCGTTGCGCTCGTCCGGAGTCGCGATGCGGGCACGGCGCTGGTGCTTCGGTTGGCCCTTGGCCTCCACCCAGACGGTCGGGTTGTCGCGCAGGTTCAGGAACCACGCGGGGTGGAAGTCGTCCCCGCCGCGCGATGCAACGATGACGAACGTGTCGCCCTGCACCACGGGGCAGGTGAGCATGCTCTCGCGCTCCTGTCCGCTCTTCCGGCCGGTCGTGTAGAGCTTGATGGCAGGCATTCCGCCGGCAACCCATCCCCACCTGCCGAACGAAAGGGCGAGCCCCGCCTTGTGGATGATGTTCATGGCTTTCAGGGCTGCGTTGCTGGGCATTTGCTCACGCTACCGAACACGCACGGCCGGGCCCGCTGTGCCCCCGTGCTTCCCCGTCAGGAATTCAGACCGTCGACGGTGTCGAGCACCTCGGGCGAATCGTTGTGGCTGTGGGTGAAGCCGCGTCTGCGTTCTTCTTCCACGGTCGAGACCGTGCGGAACGCGACGATGTATGCACGCCGGTAGCTCGATTCGGACGTGTTTCCCCCGGACCCGTGGAGAACGCCCTCGTTGTGAACTGTGATGTCGCCCCGTCTGATCGGCACGGGAACCATTACGTCTGCGGCACGGAGGTCGGTCACGAGCGTGTGGCTCGCCGAGCGGTCGGCGTGCAGGGGTCGGTGGGGTCTCACGGGTTCGGTGTGCGAGCCAGGGAGGAACTGCATGCAACCGTTCTCGATGGTCGAGTCATCGACGGCCAGCCAGCACGTCGCCGTGCGCCGGTCGTCCGTGTCGATCCAGTACGCCTGGTCCTGGTGCCAATGGAAGACGGCGTCCTCGCGGCCAGGGGACTTGGCAAGCAGCTGGTCGAAGTCGATGGTCATGCCGGGCCCGCACAGTTGGTCCGCGATCGACTGTGCCCGTCGTTCAAAGAGGTTTCCCTGCCAGGCGGGGTGATAACGCCGAGGGAGCATCACATTGACCACCGCGTAACGGCTCGGGTCGGTGCCGTGCTCGCCTGTGGTCATGTCGTTCAGGTCCTTGCCCGTGACCTCGATCTCGCCACGCAGGAACCTGTCGTAGACGGCTTCGATGGCATCCATTTCATCATCCGACATCACCGCGCGAAGGTGCACGTATCCGTCGCGCCGGAACGCCGCCACCTCGTCGTCGGACACGGAGTATGTGTCGCCGTTCCGTCGGTTGTCAGCCGAATGTGAGTCCATGTGGCCTGCCATGGCGCCACGCTACTCGCACCGCGTGTTGGTCTGTTCAGGCGCGTCGCGGGCGCACGCGACGGGCGCGCTCGAGCTGCGGCGGCCACGGTATGACCTCGCCGAGTTGCTCGGCCGCTGTCATTGCGAAGTGCGGATCGCGCATCGCTGCCCGCGCCACGAGGATGACGTCCGCGCTTCCGTCCTGCAGGATGGACTCGGCCTGTTCGGCATCGGTGATCAGTCCGACCGCACCGGAGAGAACCCCGGCCCCGTGACGGACCTCGCGGGCGAACTGCACCTGGTATCCGGGTCCCACCTCCATCTCGGTGAACTTGACGGGCACTAGGCCACCCGATGAACAGTCGACGAGGTCGCACCCCGCGTCCTTCAGCAGGGCGGACAGACGGACTGTGTCCTCGATCGTCCAGCCGCCGTCGGTGTAATCGGTGCACGACAAGCGGACGAAGACCGGCACCTCGTCGCCGACCTCGGCGCGCACGGCGCGCAGGACTTCGAGCGTCAACCGCGTGCGGTTCTCGAACGACCCGCCGTACTCGTCGGACCGCGCGTTCGACAACGGCGAGAGGAACTCGTGCAACAGGTACCCGTGCGCCGAGTGGATCTCGATCACCTGGAACCCGGCGCGCATCGCGCGACGAGCGGCCGAGACGAAGTCGCCGACGACACCTTCGATCTCGGTCTTCGTCAACTCACGGGGTGGTGTGTGGCCGTCGGCCGCGATCGGGCTGGGGCCGACTGATTCCCATCCGCCCTGTTCCGGTGTGAGTTCGGCGCGCCCGGTCCACGGTGGCTGCGTGCCTGCCTTTCGACCCGCGTGAGCCAGCTGCACCCCCATCGTGGCGCCGTAGGAACGGCCGAATGCGACGATCGGGGCCCATGCCTCGACGTGGTCGTCGCGCCACAGACCCGCATCGACCAGAGAATGCCGGCCCACCGGGTGCACTGCGGTGGCCTCGGTCATGACGAGCCCGTGACCGCCCGTCGCGAGCGACCCCAGCCACTGCATGTGCCATGCGTTCACCACGCCGTCCTCGGCGGAGTACTGGCACATGGGGGCGACCCACAGTCTGTTCCGGATCTCGACGCTGCGGATGGTGATGGGGCTGAAGAGAAGTGACATGTGGACCTCGACACAACTGTATTTCGGTCAACCAGGCGTGTCCGAAAACGGGCACCGGAGGCACCGCTCGAGAAGGGGAGCGAGGAATCGATTGGAGCGGGTGACGGGAATCGAACCCGCATAGCCAGCTTGGAAGGCTGGAACTCTAGCCATTGAGCTACACCCGCGAGAACGAAAAGCGTACCGCAAAGGACGCCGATCCACTGCTCGATGTGCTCACCTCGTGCTGGAAGTTGACATTGGCCACGACCACGCCTCGAGTGGTGAGCAACTCTGTTCGGCGAGATACGGGTGAGAACTTCGCGACCGCTCAGATCCCGAATAGTGTCGCGGCGTGACCCGAACCGTCCGCATCGCTCTCGTACGTCGACCCGGTCCCCGCTTGAGCGAAGGGATCGTGACTCACATCACTCGATCCCCTGTCAACGTGGCCCTGGCGCTGCGGCAGTGGCAGAACTACGTCGACGCGGTGGCGGATAGTGGATGGCAAGTGATGGAGGTGCCGCCGGCCGACGATTGCCCGGATGCGGTGTTCGTCGAGGACACGGTCGTGATGTACCGCGGTGTCGCGATCATCACGCGCCCCGGTGATGACTCCCGCAAACCCGAGACTTCCGGTGTCGAGCCCCTGGTCACCCAACTTGGCTGTCGCATCGAGCACATCGTCGCTCCCGGCACGATGGATGGAGGAGATGTTCTCAAGGTTCCGTCGTCCGAGGGCGACACCATCTACGTCGGACTCGGGGCCCGCACGAACCCCGAGGGACTGCGACAGTTCGCTGCCATCGTCGGGCCGCTCGGGGCCACGGTCATCGGGGTTCCCTTGTCCAAGGTTCTTCACCTCAAGTCGGCCGTCACGGCGCTGAGCGATGGCACCGTGGTCGGTTGGTTGCCCGGTCTCGACACCACCGAACCATTCGACCAATTCCATGCGGTGAGTGAGGAATCGGGCGCCCACGTGGTACTTCTCGAACCCGACCTCATTCTGATGGCTGCCGATGCACCGGCTGTCGCCGCGAGTTACCGAGCACGCGGCTATCGGACAATCGAGGTCGACATCAGCGAGTTCATCAAACTCGAGGGCTGCGTCACGTGCCTCTCTGTCCGCATCCGCGAATTGCCGTGACGCGTTTCCACACGCACGACAGGGCATGATGTCGTCGACCCGCAGCATGTGATCTCGCCAGAGGCAGGCCGCGGGAACATCGGATCGAGGCAGAGTCACATTGGCCGAGGAACGCCGCTGAAGCGGCGGCCGATCGGTCCGCCCGGACTGCGGTTCACAGCCACTTGCGGCGCCTGAAGAACCACACCTGGGCCACGGTGAGGACGATGATGGCGCCCCACGAGAAACCGTAGCCATAGTGCCAGTGCGTCTCCGGCATGTCGTCGAAGTTCTGTCCGTAGAGACCCACGATGAACGTGGGGAGCAGCATGATCGAGGCAATCGCACCCGTGAACCGGTTCGATGCCACGTTCTCCTCGTCGTTCAGCTGTTTCATGAATTCCTTCGTGGTGATGATCGAGGAGTCGATGCCCGTCAGCACGGCGGTGAGGTTTCGGCAGTCAATCCAGATGTCGGACAGGAAGATCTCCAGTTCCTTGGAGAAGAGCTCGCGCGAGTCGCCCGAATTGTCTGTCTTTATGTCGATGGTGTCGTCGTCGTTCACGAGTCTGGCGAGGACGTCACTCGATTCGGTGACGACGGCGAGCATGCTCGGCATCTCATGCTTGATGGCCGACAGAGTGGGGCCGAGTTCCCGGAACCGCTGGAGCATCGTGCGGCGCTGCCTGCTGGACATGGCAGCGAGCGGCAGGTCATCTATGTCCTTGGTCAGGTCGACGCCGACCCCCAGCTGGGAGGTCTTCACGTTGATCGTCTCCTGGAGGTTCGTCGCATCGAGGAGCAACTGGGTGACGGTGACGCCCAGCAACTCAAGGAGGAACCGCCCCCCGGTGCAGGAATCACCTGCGTAACGATCCGTCTTTCCTATTGCGCCCGCAATGGACGCCCAGTCCTGTGTGCTTGTCGGGTGTGTGGCGACCGAGGCGATTGCCGCATCGTGGGCAATCGCGAACACCACACGGTCGAAATCGGCGGAGGTGTTCGACGTGCTGGAGGGCACGAACACCATTCCGAAGAGGTACTTCCCGTGGTTCTCGAGGCGCGGGAAGGGCGTGGTGCGATGGTGTGCGCTGTCCAGCAGATGTTCGCGAGCGATGGGGTGGAGTCTCGTTCCGGTCACGTTCTCGAACGCGTCAAGCGCCCCCGGCTCGCGGTCATCGGACAGGAACCAGGTGATGGGCGAGTGGTCAGCCATGTGGGAATCGTAGGTTTCCGCGCGAGCCCGCCCGGCGACCGGCTCGGTCTTGTCGGGCGTGGCCGGACCCATCCGGGCCCGGGCTCACATTGTTGGTCGCCTGTCGCGCACGCCCGCGCGCTCCTCGATCCATTCTGCGAGCGAGAGCACCACGTCCTCGCGGCCGGGTCGCCCGACAATCTGGAGGCCGACGGGAAGCAAGGCACCGCCGTCGGTGACCATGCCGCACGGGACCGAGACGACCGGCAGGGGGGACACGAGATTCCACACGGTCGTCATGTCCTCCGAGTGCAGCAGTCCGTCCGAAGGCACGTCATCAATGTCGAACGGGTCGTCGGATTTGGCTGCGGGGCCCGGCACTCGTGACATCGTCGGGCAGACGATGACGTCGTTGTCGCCGAGGACGGACACCACTCTCTGCCACACGGCAGAACGGGCAATCTCCATGCGCTTCGCATCCACCGCGCTGAACATGCGCCCGAGGCGCACGAGAGACACCACATCGGGGTCGGCTTCGTCGGTGCGCGCCTCCACCTCGTCGCCGTAGTACGCCGCCATGAAGATGCCCCACATGTTCAGCCACAACCGATGGTCGTCCGGGGTGAAGAGCGGTGGTGCCTCGATCACCGACGTGACCGCGCCGCGCATCGCGCCGACCGCATCCGTGACCGACGCGGCGATGCCCGGATGGACACTCCAGCACCCGAGGTCGACAGACCACGCGACTCGGAGATCCGCGACGGAACGGTGCGTGCTCTCCATCGGGAGGATGTGGGACAGCGGGTCGCGCAGGGACGGTCCGGAGACTGCCGTCATGAAGGTGCGCGCGCAGTCCACCGTCCGGGCGAGGGGTCCGTGATGGGACAACGTGTCCCACAGTCCCGGGAGCACATCCATGGGCACGCGACCGAGTGAAGGTTTGAGCCCGACGACTCCGCACCATGCTGCGGGTATCCGCACCGACCCGCCCATGTCGCTGCCCTCCGCGATGGCCACGCAGCCGGAGGACACCGCCGCCGCTGACCCGCCGCTCGAGCCTCCGGTGGTCCGTGATGGGTCCCACGGATTGCGTGTCGGTCCGTGCAGCGGACTGTCCGTGATGCCGGCGTGCGCGAATTCCGGTGCGGTCGTGCTGCCCACGATGATCGCGCCCGCATCGAGGAGGCGCTCCACGACAACCGCAGACCGTGGCGCGATGTGCTCGCGGTACAGATTGGAACCGAACGTGACACGGTGGCCCTCCCACGGTGTCGTGTCCTTGATGGCAACGGGGATGCCGTGGAGTGGACGGCCATCGGGCCTGCCAACGGCAGCGGCACGCTCGAGCGCCTCGTCGGCCCACACCTCGACGAAACAGTTGAGACGGGGCTGCACCTCGTTGATCCGTTCGAGGGACGCACGCACCAGGTCGACCGATGACACTTCTCCCGATTCGAGAAGCGCCGTTTGTTCGCTAACGGAGAGATGCGTGAGTGTCACGGGTTCATCGTAGGTTCCGGTCAACCGACGGAGACGTGCTGTCGTTAGGCTCGGTCGGGGTCGCAACGACCGCGTCACGAAGGGGAACCACATGGGCAAGCCAACCGTCAACATCGGCAAGGTCGGGGTCTGGTACGGCGGCATCGACGCGTTGCCCACACCGAAGGCCATCGAGGCCGCACAGCAGATAGAGGAGCTCGGTTACGGCGCCCTCTGGGTTGCCGAGGCAGTCGGCCGCGACCCGTTCGTGTCGTCAGCAGTCCTGCTCTCCGGCACGAAGACACTTCCGCTGGCCACCGGCATCGCGAACATCTACGCGCGCGACCCCATGACGATGGCGGCGGGGCAGAAGACTGTGGCAGAGGCGTTCCCCAATCGTTTCCTTCTCGGCATCGGGGTGAGCCACGGCCATCTCGTGGCGGGAGTGCGCAAGCACGACTACTCGAAGCCGTACAGCTACATGGTCGATTACCTCGAGAAGATGTCGAAGGCGCTGTTCATGGCCGCGGGCCCGTCGGAGGACCCGGGTGTCCTTCTCGCCGCGCTCGGCCCGAAGATGCTCGAGTTGTCGGCAACGAAGGCAAACGGTGCGCACCCGTACTTCACGACACCCGACCACACGAAGATCTCGCGCGACGTCATGGGCAACGACTCGCTGCTCGCACCGGAGCAGATGGTGGTTCTCGAGACCGACCCGGTGGAGGCCCGCCGCATCGCGCGCGCCGGAATGAAGATCTATCTCGGTCTGCCGAATTACTTCAACAACCTGAAGCGGCTCGGGTTCGACGAGTCCGACTGGTCGGACGGAGGTTCCGACCGTCTCGTGGACGCCATCGTCGCGTGGGGCACGGAGGAACAGATTGCGCATCGCGTGGCGGAGCACCACGCAGCGGGGGCCGACCATGTGTGTGTCCAGGTGCTGCAGGCGGACCCGCGCACCGCACCCATCGAGCAGTTGCGCAGACTGGCGCCCGTCCTCCTCGGTTGACCACCAAACCCGCAATGGGTGGTTAGGGTGTCCCCCGATGGGGGAATCAACTCTTGACCTTCGGCGCCTGCGTTCGGCTGGCCTGTTCTCGATCGGCGCCGGCGTCGTCCACGGCGCGGCCGTCGGTCTCCACGCCGATCACCCGACCCTCGTGCGGATCTTTCTTGCCTGCACCGTCCTGCAGGTGGGGTGGGGGATCCTCGCCATCGAGCGCAGCAACAGGCGTCTCGCCTTCCTCGGTGCCCTGATCAACGGCGCAGCCGTCGTCGGCTGGATCGTGACGCGCACGAAGGGGATCTCGTTCATCGGCGGGCTCGAGACCGCCGAGTCGCCGCAGGCAGCCGACACCCTGTGCGCGGTTCTCGGTGCCCTCGCTGCGTTCTCCGCCTGGGCGGGCACGGTGCCCGGTGACGTGAAGGTGCGCCGCGGGGCGGCATCAATGGTGAGTGCTCTCATGCTGACCACCGCTGGTCTCGCCACCGTCCGCATCCACGACCACGCTCATGGGCCCGAGCAGGTGGCCGAGTCGGCGTTCTTCGTTGACGAGAACGGTGCCATCGTCGCGAAGGCCACCACCACGGTGCCGTCGGTCCCGTCGAGCGAATCGCCGACAACTGTCGCGCCGGGCAAGGTCACGAAGTCGCTGACCGGGACGGCTCCCGCCACGACCTCGGCGCCGAAACCGAAGGTCACAGTGCCCACGACGGTGCCCGCCCCGGACACCACGGCCCACTCCCACGTGACCACGCCTGCCGCCCAGCTCGCCGCCGCGTCGGGATGGCCGCGTGCATTCGACCCCGCGCAGGGAATCAACATCAGCGGCATCGGGGGCGTCACGGCAGATCAAGAGTCCCGTGCCCGCACCCTCATCACGAACACGATGCGCGATCTCCAGACGTATGCCGACTACCGCACGGCCGTGGCCGCCGGGTACAACTCCATCGGTGACGGGTCAACCGGGTACGAGCACTACGTGAAGAACTCCCTGGTGAACGACGGGAAGTTCCTCGATTCCACCGCGCCCGAGTCGATCGTCTACAAGGTCTCGAACGGCGTGAAGACGGTGGTGTCCGCCATGTACATCGCGCCCACCTTCACCACGATTGATGACTACACGCTGACCAACTACGCGGGCCCGCTGATGCAGTGGCACGTGCACAACAACCTGTGCTTCGGAACGAGCGCCCAGGGAACACAGGTCGTCGTCGCGGTGGCCGTCAATGGCGTGTGCTCGAAGGGCGTGCTGCAGACGAATGGCAGCCCCATGGTGCACGTGTGGGTCGTTGCCCACCCGTGCGGGCCGTTCGCCGCCGTCGAGGGAGTCGCCGCCGGTGTGGCGGCCGTGCCGGACGCCCAGCGTCTGGACCTCTGCAACGCGAGCCACTAGGGCCCGCGCCTACATCTGGAGGCTCTTGATCTCCAGGAACTCCTCGAAGCCGTACTCACCCAGTTCGCGTCCGATGCCGGACTGCTTGTACCCGCCGAACGGAGCGTTCGCGTTGAACGCGCCCCCGTTCACCTCCACCTGGCCGGTGCGCATGCGACGGGCAATCGCGAGGGCACGGTCCCTGTCGGCAGCGAAGACCGCGCCGGCCAGGCCGTAGACCGTGCCGTTGGCGATGCGGACAGCGTCATCGTCGTCCTCGTAGGGAATGATCGACAGGACCGGTCCGAAGATCTCCTCCTGCTCGATGGTCATGCCGGGTTTCACATTGGAGAACACCGTGGGCCGCACGTAGTAGCCCTTGTCGAGGCCCTCCGGTGCGCCGAGGCCACCGGCAACGAGCACCGCACCCTCGTCGATGCCCTTCTGGATGTAGGTCTGCACGCGGTCGCGCTGTGCGGCACTCGCGAGCGGCCCGAGGTTCGTGCCCTCGGCGAAAGGGTCGCCGACCTTCATGTTGGTGGCCACGATCGCCGCTGCGGCTTCTGCCTCTGCGAGACGCGACTTCGGCACGAGCATGCGCGTGAGAGCCGAGCACGTCTGGCCGCTGTTCAGCATGGACTTGCCCACACCGGCCATGACGGCCTTGCCGAATGCCTCCGCGTCGAGGTCGTCGCAGATGATGTTGGCGCTCTTGCCGCCGAGCTCGAGGGCGATCTTCTTCACCGTCTCGGCACCCACCTGCATCACGCGCTTGCCTGCACGCGTGGAACCCGTGAACGAGACCATGTCGATGTCCGGGCTGGCCGCGATGGCCTCACCGACGACGGGGCCGGTCCCGGTGACCAGGTTGAACACGCCCTCGGGCAGGCCGACCTCATGGATGATCTCGGCGAGCATGAACGCATCGACAGGGGCGACCTCGCTCGGCTTCAGCACGACGGTGCAGCCCGCTGCCATCGCGTACGCGACCTTCGCAGCGATCTGGTGCAACGGGTAGTTCCAGGGGGTGATGCAGCCCACGACGCCGATCGGCTCGCGCACGACGACCGACGATCCGATCTCCTTCGAGTACGGGAACGACTCGGCCACCGCCGCAGCGGTCTTGAAGGAGTTGAGCGGAAGGCCCACCTGGATCACGTTCGAGAGCGGCTTCGACATGCCGGTCTCGCGCGAGATCATGCTCGCGATCTCGTCCATGCGGCCGCCCAGGGCGTCGCCGATCCGGCTCATGTACTTCGCGCGCTCCGCGGCGGGAAGCGCACTCCACGATTCGAAGGCGGCCTTTGCGGCGGCGGCCGCCCTAGTGACGTCACCGGCGGTTCCGTCGGGGATGGTCGCCATGACTTCCTCGGTGAGCGAGTCGTACACGGCGATCGTGCCCGTGCCCTCGCTGGCGACCCACTGGCCGTTGATGTAGATCTTGTCGTAGCTGGTCATGGTGTGACTCCTTCGTGCACGGGGTTGCAGCCCAACGCTAGGCGAGAGTCCCGCGGTCCGTCCCACGGGGCCGTTGCCTATCGGGATGTGTGGGCTGTGCAACAATCGGATTGTCGGCGCGGCCGACGGGGGACAGGGGGCAACCATGGGGAAGATGGGACGGCTGATGGCCACCGGAGCGCTGTTGGCGGCGACGGGACTGGCGTCCTGCGGGGCTGATCCCGCCGACGGTCCCGTGGGTGCGGGCGGAACTGCGCACTCGGAACCGCGGAACACGATCGCGGGTGACGTGCGCGAGTGGGCAGTGGAGACCACTGCCGACAGGGCGTTCGATGGTGACGTCACGTTCGCCATCACGAACTTCGGCACGATGAAACACGAGTTCCTGGTGGTGAAGACTGATTTCGAGCCCGGCAAGATCCCGTTGACCTCGGAGAGCCGTTTCGACGAGGAGGCAGAGGGGCTGGAGGTCATCGACGAGATCCCCGAGTTCGAGGTGAAGACGACCGGGATGCTGACGGTGAAGCTCGACCCGGGCAAGTACCAACTTCTCTGCAACATCGCCGGCCATTACAAGGCCGGCATGTACAAGGCATTCGAGGTGGTCAAGGGTGATGCCCCGGTCGCCGAACCAGCCACCGAGGGTGACGGAACGGATGCCGATGCTGTGAGCAACGACCTCCACGGCTCTGTGGCTGAGTGGGCGGTGAATGTCGACGCCGCAAAGGCAAAGGCCGGCGAGGTCTCGTTCACGATGGAGAACCGCGGCACCATCCAGCATGAGTTCCTCGTGGTGAAGACCACCTACGAGCACGGGATGATCCCCTTGGGAGCCGACAACAGGTTCGACGAGGAGGACAAGGGACTCTCGGTCATCGACGAGATTCCCGAGTGGGCGCCGGGAGTGACCAACACCTTGAAAGTGAAACTCGAGCCCGGCAAGTACGAACTGCTGTGCAACATCGAGGGCCATTACAAGAACGGCATGCACGCGGCGTTCGAAGTGGTGCCCTGACCCTTCGTCAGGCGAAACTCACACCGAGATGACCACGACGCCCCCGGTCGGGGGGATGTCGGTGGTCGTCACGGAGCAGTGGGTGCCGATGCGCTCCAGGAGGAGATTGCCGTTCTCGGTCGTGACGATTCCCTTCGCCCTCACGACTCCCGGTTCGAGCGCGCGCAGCCACACGAGGGCGCTCGCGCCGTCGTCGACGGCCGGATGTTCGACCCTCGTGGTGTGGACCGCACCGTGCTGCGGAGTCCCGGCCGGACGTGATTGTGAGCTTGCGGAGCCGATGAGCGATGGGTCGAACTCCACGGAAGGAACGACGGGCGCATCCGCGTTGAACGAACGGAGCACGCCGGTGACACGGTCGGCATCGCGGCCCTCGGTCTTCGAGACGAGCAACAGGTCCGCAGCCTCGATCTGTCGACGCACCGTGGAGCCGATCAACGGGTTCTGCAATTGACTCTCGACCTGCAGGGCATCGACAACAACGACCACACCCCCCGTGCGGAGCCCGTCGATGTGGGCGTACGTCGACGCGATCCTCGGGTCGGCCACACCGCTCGTCTCGATGAGCACGAGGTCCGGTCGCACCGGAGAATCGACGATCGCGAGCATCGCCGCCGTGAGGTCATCGCCGACTGCGCAGCACACGCACCCGTTCGTCAGCTCGATCGTGTCGCCGTTCGAGTTCTTGATCAACGATGCGTCGATGTTGATCGAACCGAAGTCGTTGACGAGCACGGTGATGCGCGAGTCCGTGCCGCGCAGGATGCCGTTGATGAGGGTCGTCTTGCCGGCGCCGAGATAGCCCCCGACGACGATGACGGGTGTCGGGGTCATCCCGCCGAACTCTGGTGGACGACGCCCCCGACGATCGTGCCCCACACGCCGATGTCGCGGATGGCCATCGGGTCGACCGCGTACGGGTCCTCTTCGAGCACCGCGATGTCGGCCCACTTGCCGACCTCGAGCGACCCGATGACGTGGTCGAGGTGCAATTGGTACGCAGCATCGATGGTGACGGCGTGGAACGCCCGGTTGACGGAGATGCGTTCGGTTTCTCCGAGCACGCGGCCCGTCGGCGTCACTCGGTTCACCGCCGCCCACATCGTGTGCAGGTGGCCGGGGGGAGTGACGGGCGCGTCGGTGTGCACCGAGTAGCCCAGCCCGATCCTGTCCGCCGTCGCGCACGGATTGATGTGGTCGGCGCGGTCGGGGCCCACGGTGACGCCGCGGTGCTGGTCGCCCCAGAACCAGACGTGGTTCACGAAGAAGTTCGCCTGCATTCCGAGGTTGCGCGCCTTGCGCATCTGGGACTGCGTCATCAACTGCGCGTGCGTGACGGTGTGACGATGGTCGAGCCATGCCGTCTCCGTGAGGAGTTGTTCGATCGCATCAATGAAGACACCACTCGTGAGGTTGCCGTTGCAGTGACAGTGGATGCCGATGTTCCTCTCGTGGAACGGGCGGAGCACGTTCACCACCTGCTCGGGCGGGATGAGGAACTGGCCGTGGTCGTCGCCATCGAAGTATCCCGGCCAGTCGATCATCGCGGTGAATCCCTGGATCGAGCCGTCGAGAACGAGTTTCACGATGGGGAAGAGCATCTTGTCTCCTGCACCGCCATGGAGAGTGTCGACCGTTTCGGCGAGTTTCGTCATTGCGTCCACTGAGGCATTCACTTGTGAGGCGACGACGACGCGAACCGGAAATGAATCGTCCTGCGCGATGGCTTTTCTGGCTGCGACGAGGTCCGGGGTCCGCCACCACTGGTTGGCCAGGTCCGTGCACGTGGTGACCCCTGCATTGCGCATGAGCTGTGCGAACGCAAGAAAGGTGTCGTCCGACTGCATGAGATCGATGAACATCGTCAGTTCCTCGCGGGCAAGCATCATGCCCGCTGGTTCACGCAGCTCTCCGTCCGGTTCGCCGTCGTCATACCGTCCGATCGCCGGTGACGGGTGGTCCTTGCCGATCCCGTACTTGAGCAGGACCGCGGTGTTGACCGTGGCCAGATGTCCGCTGGCATGGAAGACGAAGATGGGCCGCGTTGCCGACACCTCGTCGAGGTGGTGACGAGCGAGGCGCTCTGTGTCGAAATAGATCGGGTCGAAGCCACGGCAGATAAGGGATTCACCGGTGGGCATCGACGACTCGACCTCCCGTAGGCGTTCAATCAAGGCCTCGGTCGAATCGATGCCCTCGGCGACGGAGCCGTCGGGCATGGGTCGGGCGAATCGACCGACGTACGGAACCGAGGCATACATTCCTGCCATCACGTGCGCGTGCGCCTCGACGAACCCGGCTGTCAGCACCTTGTCCGCGAACCGCGTGTCGACGTTGTCGATGCCCCAGGACCTGCAGTCTTCAAGGGTGCCGACGGCCAGCACCCGGCCGTCACGGATCGCGATGGCATCCGCTGTCGGCTGGGACGGGTTCGCCGTGCGGATGACCCGTGCGGTGTAGATGACGTCGTTGGTCGCAGGCGAAGGGCTCACCCGACCATCGTGGCAGGGGAGCAGTGACTATCGGTAACTGCGGGTCGGCTTGCCCTTGCCGCGGCCGGCGGGACCACCGGAACGCTTGGCCGGGCCACGCGAGGATCCGCGGTTGTCACCGAAGCGGTTGCCGCCTGCAGGTGCTCCCGGACGGCTGCCGCGGGGGCGGTCGCTGCGCGGCGCGTCGCCACGGCTGTCGCTGCGGTCATCGCGACGCGGCCTGTCGCTGCGGTCGAACGAACGAGGACGATCGTCACGATCGAACGAGCGCGGACGGTCATCACGACGGGCACGGGCGTCGTCACGCTCGAACTTGCGGGGACGGGTGTCCTCACGGCGCGGGCGGTCGCTACGTGGTGCATCGCCGCGGTCATCACGACGGTCAAACGAGCGCGGGCGGTCGTCACGGTCGAACGAACGGGGGCGATCGTCGCGCTCGAACCTGCGGGGACGCGCATCATCGCGGTCCTCGCGGCGCGGACGGTCGTCACGGTCGAATGAGCGCGGACGGTCGTCACGGTCACGGCGGTCACGCGGACCGTCGTTGCGGCGGCCACGCGGGCCCCCGTCGCGGTTGCGGGAGCCGCCCTTGCGGCCACCCTCGCGTTCCTTCTTCGGTGCCTCGATGTTCGGCATCTCCTTGAACTCGCGCTCGCCGGGTGCGATGAACGTGAGCAGTTCGTGGCCGACGGCGACCTTCGTGTTCGTCGGCTCGATTCCGGCGTCCTGTGCGAGACGCTTCACGTGACGGCGCTGGTTCTCCGTCACCATGGTGATGACGGTGCCCACTGCGCCGGCACGAGCCGTGCGGCCGCTGCGGTGCAGGAACGCCTTGTGCTCCTCCGGCGGGTCGGCGTGGATCACGATCGCGACGTCATCGACGTGGATTCCGCGCGCAGCGATGTCAGTGGCAACGAGCGTGTCCGCCTTGCCGTTGGCGAACGCAGCGAGATTGCGTGCACGGACCATCTGCGACAGGTCACCGTGCAGTTCCACGCTCGGCACGCCCGCCTTGATGAGGGCGAGCGTCAGCTTGCGCGCACCGTGCTTGGTGCGGGTGAACACCAGCGACTTGCCGGGTGCCGCGCAGAGGTCGGCGATGACCTTGAAGCGCTCGTCCTGGCTGACGTGGAAGAAGTGATGGGTCATGGTGACCTCTTCGTCCTCCGGCGTCTCGATCTCGTGCGTGACGGGATCGGTCAGGAACTTCTTCACGACCTTGTCGATGCCGCGGTCGAGTGTCGCGGAGAACAGCATGTGCTGCGCCTCGCGGGGGATCTCGGAGAGGATCTGCGACACGTGCTCGAGGAACCCGAGCTCGGCCATGTGGTCGGCCTCGTCGAGAATCACGATCTCGATGTCGTCGAGCTGGACGTGACCGGACTCGAGAAGGTCGACGAAACGACCGGGGCACGCGACCACGATGTCGGTGCCGTTGCGCATTGCCTCGATCTGCTTGCCGTACCCGACGCCGCCGTAGACGACGGCGGTCGTCATGTCGAGCGTGCGGGCGAGCGGGTTGATGACGTCGCGCACCTGGTTCGCGAGCTCGCGGGTGGGGACCAACACGAGTGCGCGCGGCTTGAACTTGCGGGGCATGCGGTTGTCCTGCGACAGCCGGGCGATCGCCGGCAGCGAGAACGCGAGGGTCTTGCCGGAACCGGTGCGGCCACGACCGAGGGTGTTGCGTCCGGCCAGTGCGTCACTGATGGTGGCGAGCTGGATGGGGAAGGGGGCAGTGATGCCCTGTCGGGTCAGCTCGTCAACGACGGGCGTGGGCAGACCAAGGTCAGCAAAAGTGGGCTGGGCGTCCATGATTATTTCTCTCTCGGCGGGGGCCGGGGGCAGGCCACAGATACCGGTGTGTACCCATGGACGCACTCAAAGGTGCCTAACGACCCTACAGGACTCCCTGTGGATAACCAAGGAAAAGTTTCGGATTTCGCGGAAATCCCGTGACCTGGGATTTCGACCCCGGTGGGGTCACGGGTTGATGGTCACCTTGATGGCCGATTCGGCCGTTGCGGTCGAACCCTTGCCGGTGAGCTTCTTCCATGCAGCGGTCACCCCGAGCAGTGCCCAGCCGATGCGGTACTTCTTCTTGATCAGTTCGGTGACCCGTGAGACATCATCGGCGCCCAGCACGACGGCTGCACCCGAGTACTCATGTGCCCCGTCCGAGACCTTGCCGCGGATGTCGCAGACACGGAGCGTGGCACGCGCGTCATTCCTGATGCGCTTCACCTTGTACGAGTTGCTGTCTGTGGTGAAGGCGTAGCCACCCTCGAAGGGGACCACCCACACAGGCAGAGACACCGGCGTGCCGTCTTTCTTGTACGAGGTGAACGACACGTACTTGGCGGAATCGAGTTCTTGGGGCATGGAATCTCCGGATGGTGCTGTGATCGGTTTCGTCCGACGCGATGGTCGGGGTGGGGAGACTCGAACTCCCGGCCTCCTGCTCCCAAAGCAGGCGCGCTACCAACTGCGCCACACCCCGCGGTGTGATGAAGAACGCTACCGCAGGTGTTTCATGCGGTCGGGCGGGAAGATGCGGTCAGGACGCGCGCTTCGCAGCCTTGGCCACGCGCTTTGCGCTGCGGCCGGTAGGCGCGATGGTGCGGTGGTCGAGGTCGCCGAGTTCCACGCCGTTCGCGAACAGCACCCGGTAGCGCAGCCAGCTGAATCCGTTGGCCAGGATGACCTTGCCTTCCGTGCCCGAGGCCACGCCATCGAGGTCGGAAACAGCCACCACGCGGTCGCCGATGCGCAGGTTGATCTGGCCGTCATGCGGCTTCGCGAGTGCGTGTGGCTTCCAGAACGACATCACCCCATTATGACCGTTCCGGCCTTCTCAATCCCGAATCCGCCCCGTCGGGCCCCAAATGGGGATGAAAACCCCGCCGATACACTCGGCACCCTGTGAAAAGCACTCTCGAAGCCCTTGAGGGCAACAAAGTCAAGCTGTCCATCGAAGTCGACGAGTCCGAATTCGACTCGAACATCGACGCAGCGTTCCGCAAGATCGCACACGAGGTGCGCATGCCCGGGTTCCGCCCCGGCAAGGCACCGCGCAAGGTGCTCGAGGCGCGCATCGGCGTCGACGCCGCGCGCGGCCAGGCACTGAACGACGCCATCCCGCAGTACCTCACGCAGGCGGTGCGCGAGCACGACGTCGACCTGATCGCCACACCGCAGGTGGACATCGTCGACGGTGCGGAGTCAGGACCGGTCAAGTTCGAGGCAACGTGCGAGGTGCGCCCGGAGATCACCGTCCCCGGATACAACGGCCTGCGGGTCGAGCTCGTCAGCCCCGACATGTCGGACGACGAGTTCAACGAGGCCGTCGAGTCCGAGCTGCGCCGCCACGGTGACCTCGTCGATAGCGAGGACCTGTCGAAGGTCGGCGACTACGTCATCATCGACCTCGAGGGCAGCCGCGACGGCGAGCCCGTTCCCGGTCTGAACGTGGACGAATGGACCTACGAGATCGGCCGCGGGTGGGTGGCACCGGGGTTCGACGACCAGTTGACCGGGGTGAAGAAGGGCGACCAGCTGTCCTTCACCGCCACGCCGAACGGCACCGAGGAGCCCGCACAGTTCAAGGTCAGCGTGAACAAGGTGCAGACACTGAAGCTTCCCGAGCTCACCGACGAGTGGGTCAAGGACAACATCGCCGAGCACGAGACCGTCGATGCGTGGAAGGGTGCCCTCCGCGAGCGTCTCGAGGAGATGCGCCTCAACACGATGCGGCGCACCGTCGTCGACCGCGTCACCGACGCGCTTGCGGCGCTGGTCGACATCGACGCACCCGAGTCGATGGTGCAGGGCGACCTGCAGGCCCGCGTGCAGAACACGGTGCAGCAGTTCCAGCAGCAGGGCATCGCGCTCGACCAGTGGCTGTCCGCCACCGGGCAGGACACCGCGTCGTTCATCGAGGGCCTGAAGATCCAGTCCGAGAAGGCCGTCAAGGTCGACCTCGCCCTCCGTGCCGTCGCCACGGCCCAGGGGATCGAGACCACCGACGACGACATCGAGGCCGAGTTCCAGGCGATTGCCGTGCAGGTGAACGAGAAGGTCGCGAAGGTCCGCAAGGCTTACGAGCAGAATGACGCCATCACGGACCTGTCCTCCCAGATCCGCAAGTCCAAGGCCCTCGACTGGTTGCTGCACAATGCCACCTACGTGGACCAGAACGGTGCAACACTCGACTCCGAGAAGGTCCTCGGTCACTCCGAGGCCGACCACCACCACGGTGACCATGATCATGGTGACCACGACCACGAGGATGCAGAGTGAACTTCCAGAACTACTACGTTCCGAACGTCACCGAGACGACGAGCCGCGGGGAGCGCACGTACGACCTCTTCAGCCGTCTGCTGAAGGAGAACATCATCTTCCTCGGCACGCCGATCGACGACACCATCGCGAACCTCATCTGCGCCCAGTTGATCCACCTCGAGTCCGAGAACCCCGACCGGGACATCAACATCTACATCAACAGCCCCGGTGGTGACATCACGGCCCTGTTCGCGATCTACGACACGATGCAGTTCATCAAGAACGACATCGCCACGATCTGCCTCGGTCAGGCCGCCTCCGCCGCGGCCGTCCTGCTGGCCGCGGGCACCAAGGGCAAGCGCCTGGCCCTGCCGCACAGCCGAGTGCTGCTCCACCAGCCCTACGGCCAGGTGGGCTACGGCCAGGTCACCGACCTCGAGATCGCGGCCAACGAGATCCTCCGCATGCGCGAGCTCCTGGAGGAAATCCTGGCCAACCACACGGGCCAGCCCCTCGAGCGCATCCACAACGACACGGACCGTGACTTCGTATTGGAAGCAAATGAGGCCCTTGCGTATGGCATCATCGATGATGTCATTTCATCGCGCCATCTGGCGGACCGCACCGGTCCGATCCGCTGACGCGACCCAACCGGAACGCAGGAGCACTTCGTGGCCAAATTTGGTGACACAGGCGAGTTGTTGAAGTGCTCGTTCTGCGGCAAGTCGCAGAAGCAGGTCAAGAAGCTCATCGCCGGCCCCGGCGTGTACATCTGCGACGAGTGCATCGAGCTCTGCAACGAGATCATCGAGGAGGAGGTCGGCGACCGCTCCGACGTCCGGCTCGACTCGCTGCCCACCCCCACCGAGACGCGCGCGTTCCTCGACGAGTACGTCGTCGGACAGGAGCAGGCGAAGAAGGTCCTGTCGGTGGCCGTGCACAACCACTACAAGCGGATCAACCATGCCGGCAAATCCGGCGATGTGGAACTGGCCAAGTCCAACATCCTCCTGATCGGTCCGACCGGTTGCGGCAAGAC
>JBEGJV010000004.1:0-28989 GCA_041184385.1 Actinomycetota bacterium | reverse complement strand
ATGTCCTCGGGCGCGGCCTCGAGCAGGTCGGCGGCGAGTTGCTTCGCCTTCTCGATGACGGCCTCTGCAGCGAGCTTCACCGCACTGCCGCCCACCTGCAGGCTGCGTGAGCCGCCGGTACCGCCGCCGCGCGCGACGTCCTCGGTGTCGCCGAAGCGGAACTCGATGCGGTCCATCGGGATGCCGGTGAGGTCGCTCACGATCATTGCCCACGAGGTGTGGTGGCCCTGGCCGTGCGGGGAACTGCCGGTGCGCACGATGGCGCCACCGTCCGCGGTGATCTCCACGGCACCGAACTCGCCACTGCCCATCGGGTTGGTGGTCTCCACGTAGGTGCTGATGCCAATGCCGAGTTGCACGGGGTCGCCGGACTCCCGGCGGCGCTTCTGCTCGGCACGGAGCTCTGCGTATCCGGCCGCTTCGAGCGCGCGGTCGAGCGACTTCTCGTACTCACCGCTGTCGTACTTGGCACCCATCTTGGTGACGAGCGGGAACGCCTCGGGCCTCAGGTAGTTCTTGCGGCGCACCTCGGTGGGGTCGAGGCCGCACACGCGCGCGAACTCGTCGATGGTGCGTTCGATGGCCGCGGCTGCTTCCGGCCTGCCCGCGCCGCGGTAGGCAACAACCGGCGACGTGTTTGTGACCACGGAGTGGGACTGGAACTGCACGTTCTCGATGTCGTACACACCACTGGCCATCAGGCGCGTCATGAACGGCAGCACCGAACCGCCCTTCGGGTACGCCCCGCCGTCCTGCACCACGTCGTTGCGGTACGCGGTGATGCGACCGTCCTTCGTGCCGCCCATCTTCGTGCGCTGGCGCTGGGCACGGCCGTGTCCCATGGCGAGCATGTTCTCGGTGCGTGATTCGGTGAAGCGCGCCGGACGGCCGAGCTTGCGTGCGGCCCAGCCGACGAGAATCTCGTCCGGGTAGACGCCGTTCTTCGCGCCGAAACCTCCGCCGACATCGGGCGTGATGACGCGCACGTTGGAGGGATCGACACCGAGCACCTTCGCGAGACCGTCGCGCGCCCCGTGTGCGCCCTGGCTGCACGCCCACTGCGTGAGACGGTCTCCGTCCCACCTGGCGGCGACGGAGCGCACCTCGAGCGGAGCAGTGGCGACCTTGTTGTTCTCGATGGTGAGTTCGACGACAACCTCGCAGTCCGCGAAGATGTCGCGCTCGTCGTCGTTCGCGAAGGTGAGCACCACGTTGGTGCCGGCTTCGGGGTGCAGGATCACCTCGCCGCGAAGGGATTCGTCGACATCGATCACCGCCGGCAGCGGGTCGTAGTCCACGACCACCATCTCGGCTGCGTCCACGCCCTGTGCCTTCTCCTCGCTGATCACCATGGCCACGAGGTCGCCCACGTAGCGGACGGTGTCGATGGCGAGGAACGGGAACTTCATCGCCTGGTTCAGCATGCGCATGTCGGCCGAGACCGGTGCGAGATCGATGTCCTTGGCGGTCCAGACATGGAGCACGCCGGGCATCGACTCGGCCTCGCTCGTGTCGATGGAAAGGATGCGGGCGTGCGCCATGGTGCTGCGCACGTACGTGACGTGGACGGCGCCCGGCAGGTCGAGGTTCGCGATGTACGTGCCCTGGCCGGTGAGGAACCTGGGGTCCTCGATGCGGACGACGCGGGTGCCGAGGATGCTCATGCGCTCCAGCCTCCGTCCACCTTGAACTCGGAGCCGGTGGAGTACGCGCTGTCGTCGCTCGCCAGGTACAGCGCGAGACGCGCGACGTGGATGGGCTCCGCCTCGTACCCGAGCGGGATGCGCGTGCGCACCATCTCGCGCACTCCCTCCCCCGCCGCGTCGAAAGTCTGCAGCATCGGGGTGTCGATGATGCCGGGGTGGATCGAGTTCACCCGCACGCCGAACGGCGCGAGTTCCTTCGCCACACCGCGGGTCATCCCGCGCACCGCCCACTTGCTGGCGCCGTATGCGACGAACCCCGGTGTGCCGTCAAGGCCGGCCACCGACGAGATGTTGATGATGCTGCCCGTCTTGCGGCCCACCATGTGCGGCGCGACTGCCTTCATGCCGAGGAAGACGCCGACCTCGTTGATGTCGATCGTGCGTCGGAAGTCGGCGAGCGTCGTGTCGAGGATGCTGCCGCGCTCGAAGATGCCGGCGTTGTTCACCAGGCAATCGAGTTGGCCGAAGGTGGCGATGGTGAAGGCAATCGCCTTCTCCCAATCCTCTTCCTTCGTCACGTCGTGATGGATGAACCGGCATGACGACCCGTCCGGGGAGAGACGCTTCGCGGTCTGCTCGCCCGCGTCGTCGAGAACATCGGAGATGACGACCTTTGCCCCCTCATCGATGAACAACTGGGCCTCGGAGGCCCCCATCCCGCGCGCCCCACCGGAGATGAATGCGACTTTCCCGGCCAATCGGTCTTTACCCATGGGCAGTTTCTAGCCCACGCGGGTGCTTCAGTGCGACTTGCGCGTCTCCAGGAGTAGTCGTGTCGCGAGGGTGAGGAGCAAAATCGCAAAGAGCACGTTCGAGATGCGGTCGGGCATCGAGTTCGCGATCAAGCCGCCGATGACCGCCGTGACGACACCCCCGGCACCGAGAACCGCCGCCGAGCGCATGTCCACGTTCTTCTTCGTGCGGTTGCGCCACGTGCCCATGGTCGCCGTGGGGATGGTCACTGCGACCGCCGTGCCCTTCGCGATGACCGGCGGGATGCCGAAGAACATCACGAGTGCGGGGACCATGATGACGCCACCACCGATGCCGAGCAACCCGGACATCGTGCCGGCGAAGAGTCCCAGCAACGAAGCGCCGATTGCGTGCGCGGCGTTCAGGCTGCCCCTTCCGTTGGTGGTGACGTGCCAGAACAACCGGACAGCCGAGAGAACCATCACGGACGCGAAGAGAACCGCCAGCACCTGCCTGTTGATGATCTGCAGGAGGTGGGTGCCGATGAGCGAACCGCACAGCGCACCGATCACGATGAATCCGGCGAGGTGCCAGTCGATGTGACCGTGCGCCCAGTAGGTGAAGATGTTCGACACGGCAATGGGGACGAGCGCCGCGAGTGACGTGCCGTTGGCGAACCGTTGGTCGAACTTCATGACCACCACGAGCATCGGGACGATGAGGATGCCCCCGCCGACGCCGAACATGCCGGCCAGCAAACCCGCCCCGAGCCCGATGAGAACAACGGGCAGCACGCCGGCAGCGGGGGTGACTTGGTCTTCGGTCATCGGTTCGTTCTACTACCTGGACGTGATTCCGTAATGTGATGGAGAGTGGCGGGGATGCTGAAGGGCAAGAAGTGCGCGGCCGCGGTTGTCGCCTTGGTGCTGTGCGCGTCGTGCTCCGGGTCCGGCGGGGACACCGCCACGCAGTCGACCGACACGGGCGAGATTGTCGCCAGACTCGCATCGCACTGCACCGACGTGGTCTCCGACGACCTCGGCGAAGGGACCCTGTGTGTCGACTCCGGTTTCCGCACCGACGTCGACCAGTTCCGTTTCGCCAACTGGGGTCGTTCCCCCGAGGCGGACATGAACGTGACGGTCCAGACGTTGGTGGACCTGTTCGGGCATTCCGCGGTGTGCATGCCGGGGCCGGAGACCGCGTGCGTACTGCGCCCGAGGACGATGCAGAAACTGGACGAGTGGAACGTCGCCCTGGGTGGCGGCCGGTGCGAGGGGATCGCCGCGCTGAGCCAGCGGATGCACCTGCGCTACGAGACGGCCGATCAGTACGCCGCCGGGGCCAACACCCCTTCGCAACTCGACAGGTCGAACAAGAGGCTCACGCAGGCGATCGTCTACTGGTGGGCCACGCAGTTCGTGCCCGAGGTGTCACGACCCGCGGCGGAGTCGCGGCGCAAGTCACCGCTTCAGTTGGTGGACGAACTGATCCGTGGCATCGCGAACGGGGCCGGCCACACCGTGGGCCTCTACTTTGCCGGGGCCGGACATTCGGTCACCCCGTTCGCCGTCACCCGCCGGGGCGATGACTTCGTGATCCACACGTACGACAACAACCAACCGGGCATCCGTGCCGAGATCGTCGTGTCGGGGACGACGGACACGTGGTCGTTCCGACCGGGCACGAGCGGAGAGGAATCGGTGGCCGAGTGGACCGGTGGCACGGGCACTCTCGAGCTCACGCCGATGACAGCGCGACAGGGCCCGTTCACGTGCCCGTTCTGCAATGACCCGACACCGAACGAGGCCACCACGATCACGGTGGCGAACCAGGCCGATGCACCGCCGAACCTGGTGATGATCGATGCGGGTGATGCGGGCACCATCGAGGAGACGGCGGCGGGCTTCGCGGTCGGCATCAGCGGCGCGACTGTTGAGCACGCGAAAGCCGGCATGACGTCGGCGGTCACGATCACCATCCCGTCGTCGGTCTCGTCCCTCGCGTTCGAGCTTCGCCACTCGCGTGACCAGGAGACGGAATCAGTGGTCACCGTGCGTCGGCCGGGCATGGCGGACATCCAGGTGCGCAATGCTCGGTCCACCGGACTCGTCGGCGCGGCCCGCGTGACGTCACCGCTGTTGACCCTCGCGCCGCGCTCGACGACCGTGTCGGCGCGGGCGAACGACACGGTCGTGTCGCTGGCCGGTGCCACCAATCTCGCATCGGTCACCGTCGTGCGGAACGACTCGCTGGTGGTGGCCCCGGTCGACGACGACACCATCGAGGTCTCGTACAAGGGCACAGAGGGCATGTCCAGGGCGAAGCTCCCTCTCAGGCCATCGGGCGCGGTCACGACGGAACTCGTGATGTCGAAGGGGCACCTTGATTCGTGGTTGCGGTCGACCACCGCACAATCGGTGGGCCCGGCACGCACGACCCGCTCATCGCCGCTCCCGCCGACGACGTCAACGACGGCGACACCGACCACGGTGCCGACGATCGAGGTGACACTCCCCGACTGACGAATCCGTCGAACGGGACGTCGGGATCAGCGGAAGTTGCCCGCCACCTGCGACATGAACGTGGAGTACGACTGACGTCGCGCTTCCGGCGTGCCGCCGAGAGTGAAGTCGGGGACGCAGATCTCGTCGAACCCGAGTGCGGCGTACTCGGCAACAGCCTCGTTCAGCTGCTCGATGGTGCCCACGACCGCGCGGTCGGCTGGTGCCACCTTCTTGATCTTCTCCACGGCCTCGGCGTCGGGTGCGATGAAGAAGAGGGCCTGCACCGACTTGCGCACGGTCTTCGGGTCGCGGCCCTCCTTCTCGCACGCGGCGAGCAGTCGCTCCATGACGGGCTTCGTGGTCTCGGGGGTGCCCCATGTGTTCCACTCCTGCGCGAATCGCGCGGTGAGTCGCAACATGCGCGGGCCACCCGTGCCGACGAGGATCGGGAGCGGCTTCTGCACGGGCTTCGGCTCGCACGGTGCGTTCGTGATGGTGAAGTGCTCGCCCTTGAACGTGGTGCGCTCCTGCGTGAGCATGGACGCCACGATCTCGATCGCCTCGGCGAAGCGGTCGACACGTGGCTTGTTGTCGAAAAGCTCGATGCCGAAGGCGTTGTGCTCGTTGACCTGCCAGCCGGCTCCCATTCCGATGACGAAGCGGCCGTTCGACATGTTGTCGATCGTGGCGGCGCGGTTCGCGATCAACGCGGGGTGGTTCATGGTCGTCGGTGTGACGAGCGAACCGAGCCGCATGCGTGACGTGACGGCGGCGAGACCGGCGAGAACGCTGAAACACTCGTTGAAGTTGCCGGGCAGCGGCTCACCGTCGGGTGAGTTCGGCATGTAGTGGTCGGCGTACCAGAAGCCGTCCCAGCCTTCCGCTTCGGCGAACAACGCGAAGTCGCGCACTTCTGCCCACGGGTGGGCACTGTTCGCCCAGACGGAGAACTGCACGGTCAGCTCGGTCCGTCGAACATGCCGCGGTAGGTCTGCGGCTTCGGCGGGGTCTTCTCGCCCTCGTAGCGGTTGATCTCCGCTCGGGCGACGACGCCCCAGTGCACCTCGTCCGGTCCGTCGGCCAGGCGCAACGTGCGCTGGCTCGCGTACATGCGTGCGAGAGGCGACCACTGCGAGACACCGGTGGCGCCGTGCATCTGGATGGCCTCGTCGATGATCTGGCACGTGCGGATCGGCACCATCGCCTTGATCGCGCTGACCCACACGCGCGCCTCGGCGTTGCCCATGGTGTCCATGGCCTTCGCGGCGCGCAGCACCATCAATCGGCATGCCTCGATCTCGATGCGCGCCTTCGCGATGACCTCGGGGTTCTTGCCGAGACGTGCGATCGGGCGGCCGAACGCCTCACGGGTGAGTCCGCGGCGGATCATCAACTCGAGCGCACGCTCTGCCGCGCCGATGGAGCGCATGCAGTGGTGGATGCGGCCCGGTCCGAGACGGACCTGGGAGATCTCGAAGCCACGTCCCTCGCCGAGGAGGATGTTCTCCTTCGGCACGCGCACGTTGTTGAAGCGGATGTGCATGTGGCCGTGCGGTGCGTCGTCCTCACCGAAGACCTCCATCGGACCGACGATCTGCACGCCAGGCGTGTTCTTCGGAACGAGGATCTGGCTGTGCTTGCGGCTGGGCGGGCCGTCGGGGCTGGTGAGCAGCATCACGATGAAGATCTCGCAGCGCGGGTCACCCGCACCGGATGCGTAGTACTTGTCACCGTTGATGACCCACTCCTCACCGTCGAGTTCGGCGCGGCACTGCAGGTTCTTCGCGTCAGACGACGCGACGTCAGGCTCGGTCATCACGTAGGCGGAACGGATCTCGCCGTTCAGCAACGGCTTCAGCCAGCGCTCCTTCTGTGCCGGCGTGCCGACACGCTCGAGCACCTCCATGTTGCCTGTGTCGGGCGCCGAACAGTTGAGGCACTCCGAAGCAAGCGGCACCTTGCCGAGTTCCACCGCGATGTACGCGTAGTCGAGGTTCGAGAGACCCTCGCCCGTCTCGGCGTTCGGGAGGAAGAAGTTCCACAGACCCGCGGCCTTGGCCTTCGCCTTGGTGGCCTCGAGCAGTTCGAGCTGGCCGGGTGCGTAGTCCCAACGGTCGGGACGGTTCTCGCCGAGCGCGTAGAACTTCTCCTGCATCGGCTCCACTTCCTCGCGGATGAACTTCACGACCGCGTCGAACAGCGGCTTGGCCTTCTCCGACATGGCGAAGTTGAGATCGTCGCCCGATTCCTGACCGGTGTGCATACCTGGCTTCGGCATGGTGCCCCCTTTGCAATCCATCAATCGATGGAACCTTCATTCCGCACCTTACTTGTGGGCAACGCGGGGTCACCAAGGCGGAGACGGTCAGGTGAGTCGAACGGTCGCCGAGGTGGCGGCAGGGTCACCCGCGAACAGTGCGGCCTCCAGGCGGTACTCCCCGGGCACGAGCACCATCCTGTGCACGACGGTGTCCCTCGTCTCGAGAGCCGCACGGTTCACAATGACGCGTGCCGTGACCGAGGCGCCCGCCTCGACGTGCACCTTCGTGAAACCGACCAACCTGCGACGGGGCTCGTCGTCACGTGCCCGGACGGGGGATCCGTACACCTGGACGACGCATTCCCCGGGGACAGACCCCGTGTTCGTCACCCCGACATCGACGTGGGAGCCACCGGCTGCCACCGTCGGCTCGCCCAGCCCGAACGTCGTGTAGCCCAGTCCGAACCCGAACGGATAGGCGGCGCCATTCCCGTCGCGGTCGAGTTTCCACTGACCGTGCCACATGTCGTAGGTGATCGCGGCAGCATCCTTGTCGAAGAACGGAAGGTGCGACTCCTCGGTCGGAATCGCGAATGGCAGGTGCCCTGATGGGTTGACGTCGCCGGTGAGGACATCTGCGAGCGCATCACCACCTTCCATCCCGCTGTACCAGGCGAACAGGACGGCGGGGACCTCGTGGCGCCACTCTTCCATCACAACCGCGCTTCCGCACACGACCACGACAATCGTTCTCGCCTGCCGCGCGGCCACTTCCCGGATGAGTTCGACATCGGCATCTGGCAGGCGCAGTGACACACGGTCACCGCCGCGCGCGAACGACACGTCACCCTTGTCGTTCGGGCGGGCGCGCCTGGGATTGCTGCGGTCCGACATGTTGTGTTCGGCATCAACGGGCCAATGGTTCTCGCGGACGTACTCCTTGTAGACCTCCACGAGTTGTGGGTCGTCGCCGGAGGGGAACAACGATCGCAGGTGGGCGTTCTCGCTGCCGTCACCGATGAACTCGCCCTCATCCTCCTTGGTGTACCCGACGACAACGACAGCCACATCCGCCGCCGCCGCGATCTCCGCGGCCTTCGCGACGTCACTCCCGTCGTGGTGGACCACGTTGTCACTGCCGAACCGCCGCGAGATGCCGGCGAACGGGGTGACGGCATACGGCGACATGACATCGCTCGAACCGCCGTCCCCCAGGTTGCGCATGTCGGCCAACCGCCCGAGCACGGCGACTCTCCCCGTGCCCGGCCCGAGCGGTAGGACCTCGCTGCTCCCGACGGTGTCGTTCTTCAGCAGCACCATTGATTTGCCGGCAGCCTCCCGTGCGAGAGACAGGTGCTCCGGTGCGAGCATCACTGATTCCGGGTTCCGCGGGAGTGAACCGACCCCGAAACGCAGCATCGTGGACACGGTGTTGATGACGGCCCGCTCGACCTCCTCGATGGCGAGCTCACCGTTCCCGACCGCGTCCGTCACGGGCGCGTGACGGATCATCCGGTACGGCATCTCCACGTCGAGGCCCGCACGCACGCTCTTCACGCCGTCCCGAAGACCGAAGATCCAGTCACTGATGACCATCCCGTCGAAACCCCACTCGCCGCGGAGGATGTCGGAGAGGAGTTCCGTGCTCTCACCCGCCCATTGCCCGTTGACGGAGTTGTACGCGCTCATCACGGCGGCGACTCCCTCGCTCACGATCCGGCGGAAATGCGGCAGGTACGCCTCGTGGAGTGCCTTCTCGTCGCAGGTGACGTCCACGGTGAACCGGGCGTTCTCCATGGAGTTCAACGCGAAGTGCTTCACAGTCGCCATCACGTGGCGTTGCACACCTCGTGTGAGTGCGGCCCCCAGTTCTCCCACGTGGTGCGGGTCCTCGCCGTATGTCTCCTGGGCGCGACCCCACGCGGGATGTCGGAGCAGGTTCACGCACACTCCGCCGTAGAGGTCCGCACCGACGACGCGCAGTTCGCGTCCGATCGCGTCGCCGATGCGCTCCTCGAGATCCGTGTCGAAGCTGGCTCCACGAGCCATGCTCACCGGGAACGCGGTCCCTGCACCGACAACGACACCCCGCGGACCGTCACTGAAGTGGAAACCCGGGATACCGAGTCGGGGCACGTGGCAGGCACGGAACGGTCGATGGTGGTAACCGCCGCTGCCGATGTCGCGCAACCCCTCCCAGGTGGGCACTCCTCCATCCAGGCAGTGGATCTTCTCCTCTGTGGTCATCTGCTCGACGAGCACTCGTGCCTCGGCCCGGGCAGAGGCCCCACCCTTCACGTTGGCAAGTGCCATTTCGTACGCGGTTGACATGGATCAAGACCGTACTAAGAGAGGAGCCGCCACCCTGCGGGTGGCGGCTCCTTCAGGAAGACCCGGGGGTCACCCCGTGCTTACTTGGCGAAGAGGCCTTCGGTGATCATCGGTCCGATGACGTCTACGCCGGCTTTGGCGTTGGCGATTGCCGCGAACATCACGAGCGCGCCACCTGCCATGGAGACGTTCTTGAAGAAGCTGATGGTCTCGGTCTGCTTCGCGGCGGCGTCCGCCTTCCAGAAGTCGTGCATCATGACGGCCATCCCCAGGAGGACGACTGCGAGCACAAGCGCACCAAGGTCGGCGTAGACACCGAGGATGACCGAGAGACCACCGGCGAGGAGCATGAGCCCCGACAGCAGGTTCGCCAGCTTCGGCTGGGGCACACCCTTGAACTGGGCGTAGCCGGCCATTGCCTCGGCCTTGGTGAAGTGGTTCAGGCCGCCCGTGACGCACATGAGCGCAAACAGCACGCGACCGATGATGAGGACGATGTCCATTGGTTTCTCCGTTTCCCGGGCCGGGGCCCGAATCTGGTCCGCATCGAACCCAGTCCGGCGCGGTGAGTGCTGAGTTTCGCCCTCGCCCGTTCCCAACTGGTGGATACGGTGCAATATTCCTTGCGTACGCAAGTATATGTCGAAGGGACGAGTTTTGGGGGATGCCACTAATTTCGGGGATTCCGCACGAGGGAGGCCCCACATGTCCACGGACCGCAAGCCGGCAACACCACACACCCAGGCCCGCAATTCGGCAGCGACCGTGCCCCAGGACGCCACGGACTTCGACCGCGTGACGCGGGGCTTCATCGCCGACATCTCCGACCGCAGGGTCACCGACGAGGCCGGGCGCGTGGTGATGGACGCGAACAGGTACGACTTCCTCGATCGCTCGAACCCTGCCCCGGACAGTGTCCACCCCAGCCTGTGGCGGCATGCCCAGTTGAACCACCACCGCGGCCTCTACGAGGTCATCCCCGGCGTGTGGCAGGTGCGCGGGTACGACATCTCGAACATCACGTTCATCCGGGGCACGAAGGGCTGGCTGGTGATCGACCCGTTGACGACCGCCGCGACGGCACGTGCCGGGTACGAACTGATCAGCGAGCACATCGAGCGTCTCCCCGTCACCGCGGTCATCTACACCCACTCGCACACCGACCACTTCGGCGGCGTGCTCGGCGTGACGTCGCAGGAGGCAGTCGACCGCGGCGAGTGCGTCGTCATCGCGCCGGAGCACTTCCTGCACGAAGTGGTCGGTGAGAACGTCATCGCCGGGTTCGCGATGGGACGCCGTGCGCTCTACCAGTTCGGTCCCCTGCTGCCCGCGGGACCGCAGGGTCACGTGGACTGCGGTCTCGGGAACTCGATCCCTCTCGGCGGTCCGGGACTCATCCCGCCGACCGTCGACATCACGCGCACGGGCGAGGAGATGACGGTCGATGGCATCCGCATCGTCTTCCAGTTGACGCCCGAGACCGAGGCGCCGGCGGAGATGAACTTCTACTTCCCCGACCTGAAGGCGCTCTGCATGGCGGAGAACTGCAGCCACACGATGCACAACCTGGTGCCGATACGCGGTGCGCTCGTGCGCAACTCGCTGAGCTGGTCGAAGTACATCAACCAGGCGAAGAACATGTTCGGTGGCGAGGCGGAGGTGTTGTTCACCTCGCACAACTGGCCGCGGTGGGGCAACGAGGACCTGAACGGGTTCCTGCGCAACCAGCGCGACATGTACAAGTGGATGCACGACCAGACGATGCGCCTGGCGAACCAGGGTTACACGCCCACCGAGATCTCCGCGGCGCTCAGCCTTCCCGAGGAGTTCCTGGCGAACGACCACACGCGCGGCTACTACGGAGACCTCATCCACAACTCGAAGGCCGTGTACCAGCGGTACCTCAGTTACTACGACGGCAACCCCACGAACCTGCACCGCTACACGCCCACCGAGGCCGGCCAGCGCTACGTGGCCGACATGGGCGGGGCCGAACGGGTGGTGCAGACCGCACGCACCTACTTCGACAGGGGCGACTACCGCTGGGTGTGCGAGATGCTGCAGCACGTGGTGTTCAGCGACCCGACGAACACCGCGGCGCGCGAGCTGCAGGCCGACGCGTTCGAGCAGCTCGGCTACCAGTCCGAGTCCTCGACTTTCCGCAACGCGTACCTGATGGGCGCGCAGGAGCTGCGACAGGGTCCGCCGCAGTTGCCCTTCGGCCAGCGCCGCGGGATGCTCATCGCGATGACTGTGGAGCAGATCTTCGACACCATCTCGGTGCGCCTGAAGGCGGAGGAGGTCGGGGGCGTGTCGCTCGCCACCAACTGGACGTTCCCGGACGTCAACGAGAAGTGGACGCTCGGCATCTCCAACCGCACGCTGTACCACTCCCCCGGCCTGCACGACGCCGGTGCCGCGGTGAGCATCACCGTGAACCGCTCGACGCTCGTCGACGTGATCACGCAGGAGACCACCTTCATGAAGGAGATCGAGTCCGGCAACATCACGCTCGACGGCGACGCGACGGCGTTGCTCACCATCTTCGGCAACCTGGACGTCTTCGTCCAGGGCTTCGCCATCGTGGAGCCGTAGGCACCGTGTCCGTCGTAGCGGCCGTCGAGGAACTGAGGCACCGCCTCGGTGACAAGGTGACAACCAACGACACAGTGCGAGAGCACCACTCGAGGGACGAGAGCTTCCATCTGCCGGTGATGCCCGACGCGGTCGTGTGGGCCGAGTGCACGGAGGACGTGGTCGCGGTGGTCACCGTGTGCAGCGAGCACCGCGTGCCGCTGGTCCCGTTCGGCGTCGGAACGTCGCTGGAGGCGAACAGCACCCCCATCCACGGGGGCATCTCGCTCGACATGTCCCGCATGGACAAGGTGTTGCGCATCAGCGGCGACGACCTCGACGTCACCGTGCAGCCGGGGGTGCGCCGCAAGCAACTGAACGAGGCTCTCTCCGCGCACGGACTGTTCTTCCCCGTCGACCCCGGCGCGGATGCGACGCTCGGCGGCATGGCGTCAACGGGTGCATCCGGCACCACCACCGTGAAGTACGGCGCCATGAAGCAACTGGTGCTGTCGCTGCAGGTGGTCACGCCGAACGGTGAGGTCATCACAACGTCGGGCCGTGCGCGAAAGACCTCGGCGGGTTACGACCTGACGCACCTCTTCGTCGGTGCGGAGGGGACCCTCGGTGTGATCACCGAACTGACCCTGCGCGTGTTCGGCATCCCGGAGGTGACGGCGGCGGCGACGGTGCAGTTCCCGTCGGTGCGCGACGCAGTCGATTCGGTGATCGAGGTCATCCAGTACGGCATCGACGTCGCGCGCATCGAGCTGCTGGATGCCGACGCCGTCATGGCCGTCAACAAGTACTCGGGCACGTCTCTGCCGGAGCAGACACTCCTGTTGCTCGAGTTCCACGGCACCGACCGGTCCACCGCCCATTCGATCGACGCGGTGCGCGAGGTGTTCGACAGGCGTGGCGGAACGGGGTTCCGCCAGACCACCGACGAGGCGGAGCGCAGGAGACTGTGGCAGGCACGCCACGACACGTCGATCGCGTGCCGCGTCCTCGTGCCGAACGCGAAGTCATTCGCCACCGACGTGTGCGTCCCGATCTCGCGTCTCACCGACTGCATCGAGGAGACCCAGCGCGACCTCGCCGACTCCGGCATCTTCGGGCCGATCATCGGCCACGTCGGTGACGGCAACTTCCACGTGGTCATGAGTGTCGACCCGAATGACCACGTCAACGTGGAACGCTGCGAGGCCCTGCACGCCCGCCTCGTCGACCGCGCGCTGGCGATGGGCGGAACCTGCACCGGGGAACACGGCATCGGCACCGGCAAGCGGGCCTACCTGCGCCGCGAACTGGGCGACAACGCGGTGGACCTGATGACAACCGTGAAACGGGCACTCGACCCGCGGAACATCATGAATCCGGGGAAAGTGGTCTGACGCCGGTCACCTGCGGACCTGGCCGCCGTCCCTGACGACGATCCGGTCACCGAGGTACTCCTCCAGCATCTCCACACGCGACTGCGCCGTGAACACGTTGAGTTCGGTGAGCTCGTCCGACGCGCACGACTGCCGCACCGTGAGAGTGAGCGTGCCATCCTTCGATGACGACGACACCTCGCGGACGCACTGGTCGTGCGACCGGTCGAGCCCGGAGGCGATGCGCAGGATGCCGGCGATCAACTCGACATCGTGCTGGCGGTCCTTGGACAACTTGCCGAATTCCTCGTGCGACGGCTTCGGCATTCCCTTGCGGTGGTAGCGGGCCGCCAGCGCGATCACGTTGATCTCGTCATCGGTGAACCCCATCAGGTCCGCGTTGCGGATGATGTAGTACGAGTGCAGGTGGTACTTCGAATACGCCACCGCATTGCCCGCGCGCGCGAGCAGCCCCGCGGCACGGAGCAGCCTCTCGAGCGAGAGATCCACCTCGTAATGGCGGCCGACTGCCCTCAGGATGCGCGACCCGAGTTCGGCGACGTGCGTGCCGTGCGCGATGTCGACCGAGCACCGCTCGGCGAGCCTCATCGCGCTTGCCTGCCCGGCGTCGACGGTGTCGGCGGCCATCACGCCGAGTCGCTGGGCCGTGTCGACGAGGACACCCTCGCGCAGCGCGTACTCGCTGTACTCGAACGACGTCGCGCGCAGCATCCGCGAGATCTCCTGGAGAATCACCGCGCCGGCAGCGATGATGTCAGCCCTCTTCGGGTCGAGACCGTCGAGGTCGACCCTCTCGGCCGGCGTGCGGTGGTCGAGGACGGTCTTCACCACCGAATTCAGTTCTCCGGCTTCGAACCCGTAACCGTTGAACGTCTGGGGGATGTCCGACCCGCGCGCGGCGGCAACCATGCGCGCGATCGTCTCGTTCGTGCCCGACGAAAGGACGATACGGTCCCAGCCGATCCGCGCGATGTCGTGGGCCATCGGCGCGAGCGCCGACTGCACCTTCGATCGAAGCTTCTTCACGCCGCCGTCGGTGACGACACCGCCGGGGATGAACGCATCGGTCATGCGCACCGCACCCACCTTCACGCTCTGTGCGAAGCGGAGGTTCCCGCGCACGGACAGACAGAACTCGGTCGATCCACCGCCGATGTCGACCGTGAGGACGGAGTCCTTCGTGAGATTCAGCGATCTCGACACACCGAGATGGATGAGGCGCGCCTCCTCGCTGCCGCTGATGACCTCCACGTTGATGCCGACCGTCTGGCGCACCGCATCGATGAAGTCCGCACGGTTCTCCGCCTCGCGCACCGCGCTCGTGGCGACTGCGCGGATGGTGGCCGAATGGGCATCGGCAATGCGCTTCATGTGGCGCATGGCGTTCACGCCGCGCTCGATGGCAGCGAAAGTGAGGTGGTCCATCCCCTTTGCGCCCTCACCGAGCCTGACCACCTCCTTCTCGGATGCGAGAACCGTGAAACCGGACTGTCCCACCCTCGCAATGACCATGTGGACACTGTTCGTCCCAACGTCGATGGCGGCGATTGTGGTGGTCACCTCGGGAACGCCCGCCCCCGACGTGAATCCACGGCAAACTGAGCGTGAACATCGGCGCGGAACGCCGCACCCCGTGGCTCCCCGATGGTGAAGGTTTGTACCGTTGCACCAATGAGTTCGGGGTTCATCAACAGAGAACTTAGTTGGCTGGACTTCAACGCACGCGTTCTCTCCCTCGCAGAGGAATCGTCGATCCCGCTCCTCGAGCGACTGAAGTTCATCGCCATTTTCGGGTCGAACCTCGACGAGTTCTTCCAGGTCCGCGTCGGCGCACTCCACGACCGCCAGGAAGCCGGCGTCACCGGTCGGTCGTTCGACGGGCTGACGGCGACGGAGCAACTCGACCGCATCAGGTTGAGGGCGGAGGAACTGTGCCTCAAGCGTGACGAGATTCTCGAGTCCGTGCTCGTGCAATTGTCGGCAAAGGGCGTGGCACTCCTCGATGCATCGGAGGTGGACCAGACGGGCGGGCAGTTCCTCGACGAGTACTTCAACGCCCGGATACTCCCCGTGCTCACCCCGCTCGCGGTGGACCCGGCCCACCCCTTTCCCTACATCTCGAACCTCGCGCTCAGCATGGGTGTCATCGTGACGGACCCCGACACGAATGAGCAACGCTTCGCCCGCGTCAAGGTCCCCACCACGATCCCGCGCTTCGTGCACCTCGGCAGTCACCGGTACGTTGCCATGGAGGACGTCATCGCACCGCGCCTCGCACGCCTGTTCCCCGGGATGACCGTCACCGCGGCCGACGTGTTCCGGGTGACGCGCAACTCGGACCTCAGCATCGACGCGGAAGAGGCCGAGGATCTCCTGGAGGCCGTGGAGCTCGAGTTGCGGCGCAGGCGATTCGGCAACGCGGTGCGGCTGGAGGTGCGCAGGGGCATCGACGAGCGCATCCTCGCGCTGCTGCTCGAGGAACTGGAGCTCGACCCCATCGACGTGTACCAGCACAGCCGCATCGTGAACTCCGCAGATCTGTGGGAACTGCACAAGGTTCCGCGTGCCGACCTGCACGACACCCCGTGGACGTCCGTGACGGCGGGCCGGCTGTCGGCAGCCGATGACAAGGACGAGTCGTTCTTCAGCGTGATCAGGCACCGCGAGCTGATGGTCCACCACCCCTACGAGTCCTTCGCGACGTCGACCGAGGAGTTCATCCGCCAGGCCGCCGCCGACCCGAAGGTGCGCGCCATCAAGGCCACCCTCTACCGCACGTCCGCCGACAGTCCCATCGCGCAGAACCTGATCGCAGCGGCCGAGCGCGGGGTGCAGGTTGCCGCGCTCATCGAGCTGACCGCGCGGTTCGACGAGCAGACGAACGTGCGGTGGGCAAAGGCGCTCGAGCGTGCCGGCGCCCACGTGGTGTACGGCATGGTCGGGCTGAAGACCCATGCCAAGTGCCTGCTCGTGGTGCGCGAGGAGGACGACGGTCTCCGTCGCTACGCCCACATCGGCACCGGCAACTACAACTCGACGACGGCCCGCATCTACGAGGACATCGGCCTGTTCACGTGCGACGACACCATCACCGAGGACGTCGCGAACCTCTTCAACCACCTGACAGGTTTCAGCAAGTCGCCCACTTTCAGTCAATTGGTGACCGCGCCCGAGGACCTGCGGCCGCGCATCGTCTCGCTCATCCGCAAGGAGGCGGCACTCGGCACGGACGGACGGATCTCCATGAAGATGAACTCGTTGGTCGACGAGCAGGTCATCACCGAACTGCGGCGCGCCGCCGAGGCCGGTGTGCACATCGACCTGTTGATCCGCGGCATCTGCTCGCTGAGCCTCTCCGGCATGGAGCACGGGAACGTACGGGTCAGGTCGGTCCTCGGCAGGTTCCTCGAGCACTCCCGCATCTACCGTTTCGGTCACGGCGACAACGACGGACGGCCTTCGTACCTCATCGGTTCCGCCGACATGATGACGAGGAATCTCGACCTGCGCGTCGAGGTGCTGACCCCCATTCGCCACCCCAAGCACCAGTCGTGGCTCGACAAGGTGCTCGAGATCTTCTGGCGAGATGACGTGGCGCGATTCGATCTCGGGGTCGACAACAGGTGGGTTCGCGCAGGGTCCGGCGAGTTCGTGTTCGACCACGACGCACAGGGCCAGTTGATGAAATGGGCCACCGACCTGCAACTGGCCCAGGGTTCCACCAGCGCCTACGACCTCGACGAAACGCACGACACCGGAGGGGTGCGCAGACCGGCGGCAGGGGTCATGAGCAGGCTCCTCGAGATGCTGCAACGCCACGAGTAATTCGGCTCTTCGTCATCCGTTGGTCGTGCCGCCGTAACTTCGGGACAACCTCCATGGGTCACGATGAACCCATGACCAAGCGGTTCATCAGCCAAGTGTCCTTCCACTCCGCGGCAGTGGTGCTCGCCTTGTACCTAGCGAACGGACTCTCCGTGACCTCTCATGTGGTGTACTTGTCGGTCGCGGTGTCCGCGACATTCATGTCACAACGCCGACAGGAAACGGTCACGGCTCCCGTGTCGCACCTGCCGGAAGCCTCTGCTGCCCACGAGGACCACCGCGTGACGACGCTGGCCCATGTTGAGGACATGCTCAGTCACGCTTCCTGAGCCCCCGGCGGGCTGTTGACATAGTCTTTCCACGGCTTCGCACCGGGGGACTCAATGGCACACCGCATCACCGCACCCGCAATGCAGCGCGCGCAGCGCCTGCTCGACCAGCGCGTGCAGCCCTTCGTCCACACGGACGCGATCAACTTCGTGGTGGAAGCGACCCCGGAGACGTTCGAGTCCGTCGGCCTTGCCGCCGCGGTGCGTGGCCCGCGATCGGCATTCACGATCGGCAGCAAGTGGGGAACCCCGTGGCACACCACGTGGTTCCGTCTCACGGCGACCGTGCCGGAACATCTGGACGGACGGCCGTTGCACGCGATGATCGACCTCGGGTTCCGCGGCCGCGGTGACGGGTTCGAGACCGAGGCCCTCGTGTACCGCGACGGCCGGGTGCTCCATGCGATCCAACCCGACAGGCGCACCGTCGATCTCGGGACCCTTGGCGCGGGCGAGCCGATCGAACTGTGGGTGGAGGCGGCCGCAACACCGATCATCGCGGGTCACGAATTCGGGTACGGACCCACGCTCCTCGGCGATCCCGCGACCGCACCGCAACGGCCGATCTACCAGCTGCGACGTGCAGAGCTCGCGTGCTTCAACCCCGAGGTGAACGCGCTCGCCGTGGAACTCCACGCCGTCATCGACCTGACGGTCGACATGGATGCCCGCGATCCGCAACGTCCGCGCCTGTTCGCGGCGCTCGGGGCCGCCGGCGACGCACTCGATGTCGCCGACCCCGTGGGGACCGCCGGCGACGCACGCGCGGAACTGGCGAGGGTGCTGCGGGTCGGCAACGGACCGGGGGCGCACCGCATCGTCGCGACGGGCCACGCCCACCTCGACACCGCGTGGCTGTGGCCGATCCGCGAGACACGACGGAAGGCCCTGCGCACGTTTGCCAACGCGGTGAATCTCCTCGACCGCAACCCCGATGCCGTCTACTGCCACAGCCAGGCGCAGCACTACGCGTGGGTGGCACAGGACGCACCCGAGCTGTTCGCGCGCATCACGCAACTCGTGGCAGAGGGTCGCTGGGAACCGGTCGGCGGCATGTGGGTGGAGACGGACCTGAACCTCCCCGACGGCGAGAGCCTGCTGCGCCAGATGGTGCAGGGCCAGCGCGCGTTCCGCGGTTGGTTCGGCCTCACGTGCAACGGGGCGTTCCTCCCCGACGACTTCGGGTACCCGGCCGGGTTGCCGCAGATCGTCAACCACGGTGGTGCGCGGTGGTTCTTTACGCAGAAGCTGAGCTGGAACGAGACGAACAGGTTCCCGCACCACACGTTCTGGTGGGAGGGGCTCGACGGTTCGCGCGTCTTCACGCACTTCAGCCCGGTCGACACGTACAACGCGCTCAACCTGCCGTCGCAGTTCCGTTTCGCGGAGCGCAACTTCAGCGACCACGTCGGTGCGTCGACGTCCCTCGTGCTCTACGGGCACGGCGACGGAGGTGGCGGCCCCACCCAGACGATGATCGACCGTGCACGACTGGCGGCGGACCTGAACGGGGTGCCGCGGGTGACGATGGGGAAGGTCGCCGATTTCTTCGCCGACTCCATCGACGAGTACGGAGCGGACGCACCCGTGTGGGTCGGCGAGATGTACTTCGAGAAGCACCGTGGCACCTACAGCACCCAGATCGGCACCAAGCAGGGCAACCGCCGCAGCGAGCAACTGCTGCACGAGATCGAGGTGTGGTCGGCACTGGCCGGCAGCAGGCCGGGGCGGATCGACGAATGGTGGCAGCGCGTCCTCACGCAGCAGTTCCACGACATCATCCCGGGGTCGTCCATCGCGTGGGTGCACGACGACGCCGAGGCCGAGCATGCCGCCATCGCCGAGGAGATTGGCGCCGAGGTCCGCGCGGTGCTCGCACCGACAGGCAAGGACACGACGATCATGAACCCGTCGTCTGCCGCGTTCTCGGGGGTCATCGACGTCGACGGTGTGCCCGTGCACGCAGATATCCCCGCGTTCGGTTGGTCCTCCCCCTCCCCCACGCTGCCGGCCGACGGCACGACATGCGTGCAGGTCGGTGGCGACATCACAGTCACCGGCGGCGGCACGTCGTTCACCATCGACTCGAACGGCACCCTCACGTCAATCGTGCACAACGGCCGCGACATCATCCCCGCCGACGACTTCGCCGGATTCGTCCTGCGCGCCGACACACCGGCCGAGTACGACAACTGGGACATCGACATGGCAGACGCGAACCGCACGGCCGAATTCGTCGCTGCCGCCGGCCCGCCGACAGTCGTCGAGCAACACGCCCTGCGCACCACCGTGGAGTGCACGTACGGAACCGGGGCATCAACATGGACCGTGCGCTACTCCCTCACCGGCAGTGGCCGCATCGACATCACTCTCGATGCCGACTGGCACGAGAGCGAACGTCGCATGCAGTGGCGCGTGCCGACGGACATCCACTCCCACGAGGCGGTGTGCGGCACGCAGTTCGGTCACGTGCGCCGGGCCCGGCACGGCAACACGTCGTGGGACATCGCCCGGTTCGAGGTGTGCGCGCACCGGTACGTGGCCGTGGCAGAACCCGGCTTCGGCGTGGCGATCATGGCGGACGGCCCGCGCGGGTACGACGTGCGCAACGACGCGTTGCAGTTGACCGTGATGCGTTCTCCGCGCTTCCCCGACCCCGAGGCCGACCGCGGCAGGCAGCACGTGGAGTGGGCCGTCAGACCGCTCGATTCCCTGGTCGATGTCGCACCCCTCGAGGAGGAGGCCGAGACACTCGCGCATCCTCCGCGTGTCGTGCCCGGCTCACCGACCGTGCCGAACAATGTCGTGTCCTGGAATGTGCCCGGCGTGTTGATCAGCGCGTTGAAGCCGGCGGACGACGGGTCCGGCGACATCATCATCCGTGCGTGGGAGACCACCGGGGGTCGCCGGACGGGTTCGTTCGACGTCACCGGCACGCGCTCGGCCGTGCCGTGCGACGCGCTGGAGGACCCGGTCGCCCCGGCGCTCGACCGCGACGGCACCGGTTACGCCGTCACGCTCGGTGCGTTCGAGATCGTGACACTTCGCCTGACGCGCTGACCCGTTACTTCAGCACCTTCGTGCAGACGTACTTGCCGAACACGTCGACCATCATGAACACGTTGTACCTGCTGTCGGCGTAGCAACCGAACGTGGGCGTGCCCAGCCTGGCGATGTCGAGCGTGCCGGTGGTGCGGTCGAGCGGCCACTGACCGTTGATGTCGGTGGGCGCGAGGCGGCGCGACAACTGCGACGGGTCGACGGTGCCGGTGTACGTGCCGTCCGCGTTCAGCTTCGACGTCTTCGAGGTGAGGGCGTCGACTGCCGCGGAGAGAGTGGAGAGCTGGCTGCCGAGCGACGACATCTCGGACTTCAAGGACTTGATGCCACCGCGAAGGTCGTCGACGTCGGACTTCAGCACGTCAACAGTTGATCTCAGCTTGTCGGTGATGGCATCCTGCTCGTCGGAGCGGTCGGCCAGGTCGGACGTGAGTTCGTCCAGTTGGTCGAGTCGTGACTCGATGATGTCGAGTCGTTCCTCGGGAGTTGTCGGGTCACCTGACTCGGGGGGCGAGACGTCATCCCCGCCGTCGTCGGGCACGCTGTCGGTGGTGACGGTGACGCCGTCGGACTGCCCCCGCGGTGACGTGTCCTGCTGGGCGGACGTCACCGCCGTGACGAGCCCGACCACGAGGACGGCTGCGGCGACGGAGAAACCGCCGGCACCTGCGACATTGGAAAAGAACCTCTTCATGCAGAGGTTCTATCAACCCCCTGCCTCTCGGTAAAACCTCAGGCGATGGCGGCGTACGTGGCCATCAACGGCCCGGCCGACCGCATGTCACCGACGGTTCCCGCTCCCATGCGGTTCATGACGTAGGCGAAGGACATGTTGGCGTCGAGGTCGTTCACGATGAGCGACCCGCCCCAGCCTCCCCAGAAGCAGGCCCGCGCATTGGGGCTGACCGGGGTGTACTCGCTGTTGAGGCCGTACCCCATGCCGAAACGCGAGGGGACACCGAGGACGAGGTCCGTGCCGTCGGCCTGCACCTCGAACAACTTCTCCACGCCGGCCGCGCTGAGGAACCGCTTGCCCTGCGTCTCGCCACCGTGGGAGATGATCGACTGCAGGAGCGCGAGCGACCGCGCGTTTCCGTGCCCGTTCGCCGCGGCACTCTCGCAGCGGCGCCAGCCCGTCTCCCACGACTGGGCGGCGTTCATGCCCGGGTTCGAGAACGTGCGCACCGCGATCGACGATGGGTCGGCGGCGCCGAGGTCGAGTGGTGCGGGCGGGATCACGTTCGAGATGCGTGGGTCGCATTCGGCAGGCGTGCCGATGTGGAAGTCCGCACCGAGCGGTTCCGCGAACGTCTTGCGGAAGTACGTGCCGAGCGACATCCCCGTCACGCGCTTCACCACCTCGCCGATGAGGTAGCCCTGCGAGATCGCGTGGTAACCGCTGGCGGTCCCCGGCTCCCACCACGGGGCCTGTGCGGCCAACGCGGACGCACAAAGTTCGTGATCGTAGAAGTCCTCCGGCTTCAACGGCCGGTCCCACCCGGAGAGACCGGCGGTGTGTGCCATCAGGTGCGCGATGGTCACGTTCTCCTTGCCGTTCGCCTTGAACTCGGGCCAGTACCTGTGCACGGGGTCGTGCAGCGAGAGCGCACCCTTGTCGGCGAGCTCGAGGAGGGTGAGGAACATCATCGTCTTCGTGCTCGACCACACGTTGGTGATGGTGTCGCGCTCCCACGGTGCGGTGCGCTCCATGTCGGCATGGCCGGCCCAGATGTCCACCACCGTCTCGCCGTTGTGGACCACGGAGACGGATGCACCCACCTCGAAGTCGTCGTTGAAGTTCTGCGCGAGAGCCTCGCCCACCGACTCGAAGCCGGGCTTCATGAAGCCGTTCATCGTGACCATTTGTTGTCTCCCTGTGGTTAGTTCGCCGGACGGACGAGGTTGAGGAACTGGCCGCGGGCGTGGAGGTTGTCCACGAAGGACGGCTCGTACGCGGCCCACGGGTTCTTGCGGACTTCTTCGTCCAGAACGACCGCGTCCTCGCCCACGAGAACGCGCCATTCATCGGCCTTCACGGCATTGAGGATGATGTCGGCGGCCTCACCTGCCGTGGTGGGAGCGTTGTCACGGAATCCCTCCTGCTGGGCGATCATCGCCACGCGGATGTCCTCGTCGCTCACGCTGCTGAGGTCCATCTTCAGGTTCGTCGCCATGCGCTGCCGCACGACGTCGAGCTCCTCGCTGTTCATCTCCTTGGGGTCGTTGCCGTGCAACTTGCCCGAGTTGATGACGATGTTGGTGCCGATGTGGCCGGGCATGACCAGCGTCGCCTTCACGTGCGGGGCGTTGATGCGCAGGTCCGTGATGAGCGACTCCGTCAGGCCCTTCACCGCGAACTTCGCCGAGCTGTACGCGGTGTGCGAGGTGTTCGGGCCGATTGTGGCCCAGAAGCCGTTGACGCTGCTCGTGTTGATGATCTGTGCGACGTCGGCGGCGACCAGCATGTCCATGAAGGCGCGGCAGTTGTAGTACACGCCGTAGAAGCACACTCCGAACGTGCGCTCCCAGGACTCCCGCGAGTCCACCAGCAGGCTGCCGCCGCCGCCGATACCCGCGTTGTTGAACAACAGGTTGATGGCGGGGCGCCACTGCCTGACCGCGTCACGGAAAGCGAGAACCTGTTGCTCGTTCGAGACATCGGCGATGAATGTCAGGAGCTGCCCCTTGTTCCCTGCCGACCTCACCAACTGTGCCGTCTCGTCGAGGTTCTCCTGGATGACGTCGCACGTGGCAACGTCGCATCCCCCGGCCGTCAGCTTCAGCACCAGCTCGCGGCCCATGCCCGTGCCGCCACCGGTGACCACGGCCACGCGGCCGGCGAACCCGTTCTCGAATCGTCCCGTCATGTTCTTCTCCTACCTCGAGTACTCGTCGCGGAGGTCCTTCTTCAGGACCTTCCCTGTTGCGTTGCGCGGGAGTTCCTGCTGACGCCAGAACACCTTGCTCGGCACCTTGAACCCGGCGAGCCTGGACTTCAGGTGAGCAAGAACCTCGTGCTCGCTGTGCTCACCGTGGCCGTCCGCGGGAACGATGACGGCAGCAACCTCCTCGCCGAGCTTGTCGTGGGGAAGTCCGATGACGGCACAATCCTTCACGGAGTCGTGCTCGAACAGCGCCGACTCCACCTCCACGCAGTAGACGTTCTCGCCGCCGCGAAGCACCATGTCCTTGATGCGGTCCACGACGTAGAGGTAGCCCTCCTCGTCCATGAAGCCGGCGTCGCCACTGCGGAACCAACCGTCGATGAACGCGCTCGCCGTTGCCTCGGGCTTGTTCCAGTACCCGCGCACGTTGTTCGGCCCGCTGATCCACAGCTCGCCGATCTGCCCGCGCGGGAGTTCGTTGCCGTTGTCATCGGCGATCTTCACGTCGGTCCCCACGACCGGCAGGCCGATCGAGTCCATGCGCTGCAGGTAGGCGGCTCCGGCGATGCCGATGCATCCCGCGGTTGTCTCGGTGAGGCCGTACCCGTTGCCGGGCGCCACCTTGCCGGCGAAGTCCTTGCCGATGCGCGCGATCGTGTCGGGCGACGCTGGTGCGCCACCCTGGCCGATGGAGGCGAGGGAGGACAGGTCGTACTTGTCGCGGTCCGGGTGCTCCAGCAACGACCGCACCACGGTGGGCACGCCGCCCATGGACGACACCTTGTGCTTCTCGATGAGGCGCAGGCCCTCGGTGGCGTCCCACTTGTACTGCGTCACGATGGTGCCGCCGAACGCCGTCTGGTTGATGAGACCGCACAGGCCGGCGATGTGGAAGAACGGGAACGTGGAGAGCGACGTCGACGGCGGCGCGATGTTCGGGATCACCGGGGCGTCCATCATCTTCGCCGCGAGTGCGACGCCGAACCGCGCGTTCCACGTGTTGGTGATGTAGTTGCGGTGGCTGCCGATGGCACCCTTCGGGAATCCGGTCGTGCCCGACGTGTAGAGGATCGTCGCGTCGTCGTTCGGGTCGATGTCGACCGCCGGCATGGTGGCATTCATGTTGCCGACCGCATCGGCCCATGCGGTGGTGCCGGGGCGCGCTTCCCCGTGCGCGACGACGATGCTCTCGATGCCGCACTCCTGCTGGAGGTCCGGGCTGATCCGCTCGAGCCTCTCGCCGTCGATGATCGCGGCGCGGGTGTTCGAGTCCGTGAAGGCGTACTTCAGTTCGTCGGCGATCCACCATGCGTTGAGGCTGACGACGATGGCACCGATGGACTCCACGGCGAAGAACGCGATGGCCCATTCCGGGTAGTTGCGCATGCCGATGGCGACACGGTCACCCTTGCCGATCCCCCGGTCGGTCAGCCACGTGGCCAGCGAGTTGACCATGCGGTGCGCGTCGGCGTACGTGGTGGTCTCGTCGTTGTAGATGAAGTACGGCCTGTCGCCGAACCCGGCCGTGGCGAGCCACTGCTCGCGCAGCGACCTCGGGGCGTTCTTGAACACCCTCCGCTTTGCGCCGTGCATGTCGGCGACTTCCAACTCGAAAAACTCGCCGACAGCAGTCAATGCCGCTATCGCTTCCCCCCGTGACAGCATGGGGGAACCGTATCAACGGAAGCCGATCATCCCCGAGTCGACGATGGCCTTCGACAGTGGCCGGGCGAGTTCCCTGACCCGCTCGCACTTTTCGTCCCCCAGCACCGCGTACGGTGCGACCGCGAGTTCGTCCGTGCGCAGCTCGATGAGATCGCGCTGGGCACGACCCTTGTCCGTGAGGGAACCGTCCGGGTTGACGATCCCGCGCGCGGCGAGACCCTCGACACCTGCGTTCCACTCCGCCTCCGGCCAGGCACGCGACGACGCGAGAACCTTTGCCGTGACGTCGCCCGAGCCCGCATGGGTGATCAACGCCTCCAGTCCGGACAGTCCCTCGCACACCAATGCGGCGATGTGCCCGTCACCACGGAACTCGCGCAGCAGCGTCTGTGCGAACCACAGCTGCAGGTGCGGTGCGTCGGGCCACTGCAGCGACGCGTGCCCCGCGAACAGCGGCCGGCCCTCGGGTGACTCGCACGCCCGTTCGGCCGCCGCGCGCAGCAACGACGCGAGCTCACGGATCTCTGGTGTGTCGACGGCGCCGTTCCACCCGCGGTGGAGACCGACGTCCACGGCACCGAGCCTCGTCTCGACCCACTTCGCGGCGGGAGCGACCTTCCACGCGGGCACCATCGATTCACGGACGAGCGTCGGGTTGAAGTTGTAGAAGGTGGAGATCACGACATCCGTCGGCACCTCACCCATTGCGGCGACGCGCGATGCGAAGTAACCCGTGCGCGGCCCGATCGCACCGAGGGCGTCGTACGCCTCGCTCGCCTCGGGAAGGAAGTAGATGAACCCGTGGATCGGTTCGGCGGTGCGCCATGTCTTGCGTGCTGTCTCTGGACTCATGGGTCTCTTCTTAGTTCACGGAACTACGGTTGGCACATGCCGTCGAGGCCCTGGTCCGGGAAAATCCACTACGCATGGGTCGTCTTCGGGGTGGCATTCGTGACACTCGTCGGTGCGGCCGGGTTCCGCAGCACGCCCAGCATCCTCATCGACCCGTTGCACGACGAGTTCGGCTGGAGTCGCGGGACGGTGGGCACGGCCGTCAGCATCAACGTGATTCTCTACGGCCTGGTCGGCCCGTTCGCCGCCGCGCTGCAGATCCGTTACGGCCTGCGCCGCGTCACGATGGCATCGCTGTCGATCATCTCGCTCGGTGCCCTCGCGACGACGCAGATGACGCGACCGTGGCAGCTGTTCCTGTTGTGGGGCGTCGTCGTGGGCATCGGATCGGGGTGCATGGCGACGGTCTTTGCCTCCACGGTCGCGTCGCGGTGGTTCGTGAAGAACCGCGGCATCGTCACGTGCACGCTGACTGCGGCAAGTGCAAGCGGGCAGCTGGTCTTCCTCCCGGTGCTCACGCGGCTGGCGGACCACCACGGCTGGCGCATCGTCGGCACCGTGATCGCGTGCAGCGCCCTTGCGGTCGTGCCGGTCGTGTTCCTCTTCCTGCGCAACTCCCCCGCCGACATCGGTCTCGTGCCTCTCGGGGCTCCCGCTGACTTCGAGATGCCCGTGTCGACAACCAACCCCGTGAGGAATGCGTTCGATGCGCTGCGCGAGGCGCGAGCCGACCGCATCTTCTGGTTGCTGTGGGGTTCCTTCTTCGTGTGCGGTCTCTCCACCAACGGGCTCATCGGCACGCACTTTCTCTCGGCCGCAAAGGACCACCACATGCAGGCGGCAACGGCGGCCGGCTACCTGGCGCTCATCGGTGGGTTCGACGTGATCGGCACCATCGCCTCCGGTTGGTTCACCGACCGCATCGACCCGGCGAAGCTGTTGATGGCGTACTACTTCCTCCGCGGTGCGAGCCTTCTCTTCCTCGACCCGGCGATGAACGCGTCGGGTTTCGGACTGGTCGGGTTCATGATGTTCTACGGGCTCGACTGGGTGGCCACCGTCCCGCCGACGGTCGCTCTGTGCGCCCGCCGGTTCGGCATCAACCGCGGCCCGGTCGTGTACGGGTGGGTCTTTGCCGGCCACCAGATCGGGGCGGCGGTCGCGGCGTGGGGCGCCGGTTTCCTGCGCGACTCGAGCGGCAGCTACCAGTCCGCGTTCATCATCGCGGGCGTCGGGTGTTTCGTCGCCGCGTACGGCGCCTCGATGATGCGCGGTGACCGTTCAACGATGCCGCAGGAACGCGCCGAAGTCAGCGTGGCGTAGTCCCGCAAGGGAGTCACGCAGCACGAGTCTCTCCCCCGCGCCCTCGGGCACCGGGATCGGCACCATGTGCGGCACGGCAAGAACGGTGCACCCTGCCGCGAGGGCGGACGCAACGCCCGTGGGTGAGTCCTCGATCGCGAGGCAGTCGCGCGAGTCGACACCCAGGCGCTCCGCCGCGAGCAGGTACGGCTCCGGGTGGGGCTTCCCCTTCGCCACGTCGTCACCGACGACGAGGGTGTCGAAGGACGAATGCGGCAGTGCATCTACGACCTCGGTGGCGAACCTTCTCCATGACATGGTGACGAGCGCAGTGGCCGCACCCGACGAACGGCAGTCGGCGAGCAGTTCCCTCGCACCTGGTCGCCACGGGATCTCGCGCCGCACCGATGCGATGACACGGTCGAGCAGCATCTCGACGATCTCGTGCGGCGTCAACGGAACGGGACCGTTGTCGCGCACGTAGGCGCCGGTGTCGAGGAGGTCCTTCCCCACCACCGCCTTGCCGTGCTCGAGGGACCAGGTGCCACCGTGCATCTCCACGATCTCGTGCTCGGCCGCGATCCAGTACGGCTCGGTGTCGACGATCGTCCCGTCCATGTCCCACAGGACCGCCGCGGGGATGTGGCGCATCACGCCCCCTTCGACTCGACCGCCGCGAGTGCGGCGAGTGCGTCCGACACGAGCACCTCGGGAATCGACGTCGTCAACGTGACGGCGCCGCTGGTGACGGCGAACCGTCCGGTTCCGTCCTGCGTGAACACTGGACGCGTGCGCGGGCCGGCACCGAGCGTGCGCGCCTCGCTGCGCAGCCAGTCACGCAACCCGATGAGCGGCAACGACAGCCGCGTGAGATCGGAATCCCGCTTCCCATCTGCGACCGCGTCCATCACGTCCATCGCGGCCAGTGCGATGCCGGCGCCGGAGCGCGCGGCGGCGACCCAAGGGTCGATGTCCGCGTCGCCCGTGTCGACGAGGTCCTTCACCGACTGCAACCATCCACGCGACGGACGGTCACCGGGCCAGTGCGCATCCCCGGGGTACGAGGTCGCCTCCGCGAGCGTTCTCAGCCCCGCGCGGTCAACGGCAACCTCCCACGCGGCGGTCGCATCCCCTCCGTGCCACCACGCGCACGCGGACTCGATCATGGGGAGGGACGCTGACATGGAGATCATCGGGTTCAGGAGGACCCCCGCGCTCCCGCGTGCCACTGCGGACTCACGTCCTTGGTACGGACCGATGTGCAGGAACCCTGTCATCATCGCGTCGTTCACCGGCACGTTGTCCCACACCAACGGTGCCCGGCCGGCGCACACCGCGGCGCGCTGTGCGGTCTCGTCACCGGTGATCGTGTCGTTCACGACGCACCGACCCGTCCACATGACGAGCACGTCGGGGTGCAGACCGTCGACGAGCGAGTCGAGATACGGCGATCCGGAGGTGCCCGCATAATGCGTGGGCACCAGCCACACGTCGGCCCCCGTTTCCGTGCGCACACCGTTGGCGATCGTGCGGTGGCGCTCCGCCGCGTCGAGCACGGGGAGATCATCGAAGCAGAGCGTGATGACCCTGCAACCCACATCGATGA
>JBEGJV010000003.1:0-30650 GCA_041184385.1 Actinomycetota bacterium | reverse complement strand
ACCGCGGACTGGAGAAGCGCGCCGCCGAGGTCGACCAGGTTCGGTCCATCGTCGGCGAGGAGACCGAGCGCTTCGTCCTCGAGCAGGCGCAACGCCAGGCTGCACCGCTCATCTCGCAGTTGCGCGAGGCGGTGGACGCCATCCGCACCGCCGAGATCGAACGTCTTGCCGGCCGCATGGCCGACTTCACCGAGGAGCAGCGCGAGACCGTAGAGACGATCACACGCGGCATCGTCGCCAAGTTGCTGCACAACCCGTCGGTCAGTCTCCGCGAGGCGGCAGGCAGTGCCCAGGGCGAGCGTCTCTCCGCGGCGGTCCGCGATTTGTTTAACCTCCACTGACACGCCGTATGCAGACCATCCGTATCGCGACACGGGGCAGTGCCCAGGCACGCACCCAGGCAGAGGCGGTCGGTGCCGCCGTGGAGGCGTCCAATCCCGGTGTCACCGTCGAGTACGTGTTCATCGAGACGCAGGGCGACGTCAACCAGGCCACGCCGTTGCACCAGATGGGCGGCCAGGGCATCTTCGTGAAGGAGGTGCAGCGCGCCGTCCTCGACGGTCGCGCCGACGTGGCGGTGCACAGCGCGAAGGACCTCCCGTCACAACAGGCCGACGGGCTGTTCATCGCGGCGTTCACCGAGCGCCGTGCACCGAACGACGTGCTCGTCGGCAGGTCGCTCGACGAACTTGCCCACGGTGCCACGGTCGCCACGGGTTCCGTGCGACGCCGCGCGCAGTTGAGCCGTGTGCGCCCCGACCTGAACTTCGTGGAACTGCGCGGGAACATCCAGACGCGCCTGTCGAAGCTGCCCGAGAACGGGTCGATCGTGATGGCACAGGCGGCCCTGGAGATCCTCGGTCTCACCGACCGCATCGCCCAGGTGCTCGACCTCGACACCGCGGTCCCGATGGTGGGCCAGGGTTGCGTGGCGGTGGAGACACGTGTTGACGACGACGCAACGATCGCCGCCGTGATGTCCATCGACCACGCGGACACACGACGTGCCGTGGAGGCCGAGCGTGCGTTCCTCCTCGAACTCGGCGCCGGGTGCTCTCTCCCCGTCGCGGCCCACATGGACACAGACGGAACGTTCCGCGCGTTCATGGCGAACGACACGGACAGCGTGCAGCTGGTCGGTCATGTCGCCGATGCCGATGACCATCGCATCGTCGGTGTCGCCACGGCTGTGCAGTGCCGCAGGATCCTGGCGGGTGAATCACCCGATGAGTGACGCGCTCGACGGCAGGTCCGTCGTGATCACCAGGTCGGCATCACAGAACGCGTCATTGCGCATGCTGCTGGAGGCGCGCGGTGCGGCCGTCATCGAGGTGCCGCTCATCGCCATCGAGGAACCGGAGGACGACGGACGCGACCGTGACGAGATGCTGCAGCGTCTGCACGAGTTCGACTGGGTCGTCGTCACATCCGCGAACGGAGCCGACCGCGTGGCGCCGTTCGTCTCGGCCGCGCATGCCGCCGGTGACAACGAGCATTTCCCCCAGTTCGCCGCCGTGGGCGAGGCGACGGCACAGTCCCTGCAGACGAATGTCCGCCTGGTTGCCGAGCCTGCCAGGGCGTCGGTTCTCGCCGGTCAGTTTCCCGACGGTCCCGGTTCGGTTCTCGTCGTTCAGGGGAACCTCGCCGATGACGAACTGCCGGCAGCGCTCGGTGCGAAGGGTTGGTCCGTCACCAAGGTCGTTGCGTACCGCACTGTGCAGCTTCGTCCCACCCCGGAGATGATGGAGACGGCACTGCGGTCCGATGTTCTCCTCCTCGCCTCGGGCAGCGCGGCGACCGCGTGGGTCGATGCGTTCGGTGTGACGACACCCCCGGTGGTGGCGAGCATCGGGCCGTCCACCACGAAAGTGGCCGAGAGGCTGGGGATCGCCGTGACGACGACTGCCACCGAGCAGTCCCTCGGGGCGTTGATTGAGGCTGCCGCCAATAGCATCGGGGCGTGACTTTCCCCGTCTCGCGCCCCCGCCGCCTGCGGACGTCCCCGGCACTCCGTGACCTCGTCGCGGAGACGCGTCTGCACACGAGCGACCTCGTGGCACCGTTGTTCGTGCGCGAGGGCATCACGGAGGCGCAGCCGATCGGGTCGCTGCCCGGGGTGGAACAGCACACTCTCGATTCGCTGTCGCGAGAGGTGCGCGAGCTCGTCGGCCTCGGCATCCGCAGCGTCATCCTGTTCGGCGTCCCCGCCACGAAGGACGAGACCGGCAGTGGTGCGTACGACCCGGACGGCATCGCCCAGAGGGCGCTCGCACGCCTGCGCGCCGAGCACGGGGACAATCTCGTCGTCATGTCCGACCTCTGCGTGGACGAGTACACCTCGCACGGTCACTGCGGCGTGCTGGACAAGAACGGCAACGTCGACAACGACCTCACCCTCGACATCTACTGCCGCGCGGCCCTCGCCCAGGCGAACGCAGGTGCCCATGTCGTCGCGCCGAGCGGGATGATGGACGGCCAGGTGGGTGCCATCCGGGCGGCCCTCGACGGCGCCGGCCACGGCGATGTCGCGATCATGGCCTACTCCGCCAAGTACGCATCCGGTCTGTACGGACCGTTCCGTGACGCCGTCGACGTGCAGATCGCCGGCGGCGGCGACCGCAAGGGGTACCAACAGGACTGGCGCAACGTGCGCGAGAGCCTGCGCGAGGTGCGCGAGGACATCGAGCAGGGCGCCGACATCGTCATGGTGAAGCCCGCCGTGACGTACCTCGACGTGATCTCGCAGGTTCGCGGCATCACCGACCTCCCGGTTGCGGCGTACCACGTGAGCGGTGAGTACTCCATGATCAAGGCGGCCGCCGCGAACGGCTGGATCGACCATGACGTCGTCGCGATGGAGCAGCTCACCGCGGTGAAGCGCGCGGGCGCCGACATCATCCTCACGTACTTCGCCCGCTGGTTCGCCGAACTGTCGAACCGCTGACCGTCATGTCCCAGTCGATCCCGTTCTGTGATGCCGCGTCGTGCGAGAAGGCCGGTTGCACCGCAACGGTGTGCCGTGGCCTCGGCATGGCATCGAACGATGCCGTCTTCGAACGGTCCGCGCTGGCGATTCCCGGCGGTGTGAACTCGTCCATCCGCGCGTTCCGGTCCGTCGGTGGCCGTCCGTACATCGTGTCGCGTGCCGAGGGTGCGCGCGTGTGGGACGTCGAGGGCAACGAACTGATCGACCTGGTGCAGAGCTACGGCGCGATCATCCTGGGGCACGCACACCCGAAGGTCACCGAGGCCATCCGTGCCGCTGCGGGTGACGGAACGTCCTACGGGGCGCCGACGCCGCGCGAGATGAAGCTCGCAGAGGCAATCCGTGAACGCGTGCCGTCGTGCGAGCGCGTCCGTTTCATGAACAGCGGCACCGAGGCGACGAGCACGGCCGTCCGTCTGGCTCGTGGTGTCACCGGCCGCAAGCGCATCGTCACGTTCCACGGCAACTTCCACGGCGCGACCGACGCGTTGCTCGCGGCCGGCGGCAGCGGACTTGCCACGCTCGGTCTGCCCGGAACCGCCGGTGTCCCCGAGGAGGCCGTCGCGAACACCTGGGTGCTGCCGTACAACGAGGTGCCGACACTCGACAACGACGTCGCTGCCGTCTTCGTGGAACCGGTCGCGGCGAACATGGGTGTCGTCGCGCCTGCGCCGGGGTTCCTGGCCGGTCTGCGTGCGGAGTGCGACCGGGTCGGGGCTCTCCTCGTGTTCGACGAGGTGATCACCGGTTTCCGTCTCGCGCGCGGTGGCGCGCAGGCAAAGTACGACGTGCGTGCCGACATGACGTGCTTCGGCAAGGTCATCGGGGGTGGACTCCCCATCGGTGCGGTCGGCGGCCGTCGGGACATCATGGAGAACCTGTCGCCGCTCGGGTCGGTGTTCCACGCCGGCACCCTTGCGGGCAACCCGCTCGCCACCGCCGCCGGGCTCGCCGCACTGAACGAACTCACCGACGATCTCTACATCGAGTTGCTCGCCCGAGCGCGCCGGCTCTCGGCGATGCTGCGTGACTCGTTCGCATCACACGGAATACCCGCGCAGTTCCCCGTCGTCGGCACTCTCGTCGGCATGTACTTCGGTGATGCGCTCGACAGGGCACCGGCGAACTTCGCGGAGGCGAAGACCACCGACGAGGCTCTCTACGCCCGCGTGTTCCATGCTTTGCTCTCGCATGGAGTCGCCCTTGCACCCGGCGCGTACGAAGCCCTGTTCGTGGGAGCGGCGCATGATGACGTGTTGCTCGACGAACTCGCCACCCGCGTGGACGCGGCATTGCGTAGCCTCTCTGCGTGACCCGACGACTGCCCGCGATCCTGGCGATCCTTGCGCTCGCGGCCATGGGTGTGCTCGGTCTCAGGTCCCTGACGCAGAAAACCACTGTGGCGACCGGGCCGATGCAGCACCGCATCGATCTCGTCGCGAACGTCGAGGCCATCACCACTGATGCCGGGTGGAACATGGACGGCGGGCGCACCCACGGTGCCGCACGTTTCACTCTCGACGACCTGCGCACTCTGACCGTTCCCGACGGCACGAATGTCGCTGACTACGGGCTCATGCCGGCGTGCGGCGATCTCCTCACGCAGAAAGCGTGCGTCCTCCTGGCCGACATGCTGGGTGAATCGGTCGTGTGGTTCGCGCTCGTCCCCGCCGACACCGTCGCACCGACTACGGAGCTGGTCATGCCGGGGTTCACGGACATGCAGGAGAACGGTGACGAGGCCGTGTTCCCCAACGGCTGGGTGATGAAACTTGCGACACCGACGAAGCGCACGTGCGCTGACACGGACACGTCGAGCCTTCGTGACTTCATCACACGGTTCAACGGTGACGCCGCTCGTTCGGTTGTCGACCTGACCACGGACCAGATCGTCCGTGTGGAATGCGTGAAGTGACGCAATGGCGGGTGTTCGCGTCCTGACCGTCGACGACTGGTCCGCGTACAGGACAATCAGGCTCGACGCCCTCCGTACCGACCCGGACGCATTCGGGTCGTCGCTCGACCAGGAGTCAGCGTTCACCGAAGAGGAATGGCGCGCGCGCGTCACACCACCGGGCGGGGCGGTGTTCGCGGTGGATGGCGGAAGCGGAATCGTCGCAACCGGTGCCGTGATCACGGACTGGACGGATCCGGCTGTCCGTGTGCTCGTCGCCATGTGGACCGATGCGGTGCACAGGGGTCTCGGCCACGGACGGAGGATCGTGGAGGCAGCAATCGAGCACGCTCGTGGGACAGGTGCCGTGTCAATCCGGTGTTCCGTCACGGAGGGAAACGACGGGGCTGCGCGGCTGTACGAATCATGCGGGTTCGTCCGCACCGGTGAGACGGAGCAACGAGAGTCGGACGGACTGTGCCACGCGCACCTGGAACTCAGGTTGCGGGACTGACGACGCCGGGTGAAGTTGTTGCGTCAGGCGTTCGGGAACGCCCGGGCAATCTGGGCGGCTGCCTTGTAGGCAACCTCTGCCGGGCCCTTCTCGTCCTCGCGCAGGAGGTTCGCCATGATGCGCAGCACCCATTCCATGAGCGTGCGGCTCTGCATGCCGACCCGTGACAGTTCGCGCATCAATGCGGGGCGCCCGATGATGCGTGCGAACAGGCGCGCAACCTTGAAGTACTGGCCGTACTCATCGTCGACGAGTTGCTGGTAGCGCTGCAGTGCTGCCGCGTTGCCGGTGCTGAGCGCCTCGGCGATCACCTCGGCGGCCATGCGTGCCGTCTCGTACGCGTAGTCGATTCCCTCACCGTTGAACGGGTTCACCGACCCCGCGGCATCGCCCACCACGATGTACGTGGGTCCCACCTTCGGTCCCACGGATCCACCCATCGGGATGCGACCGCTCGTCGCTCGTTGCGTCGGTCTGTCGGGGTCGATGCCCCAGTCGTCGGCCACCATGTGGGCGTACGCGTCGAGGAGATGGGTCGTGTTCACGCTCTTGAAGTCGCGGAACGTGGAGAGGAGACCGACACCGATGTTGATGGTGCCGTCACCCACCGGGAAGATCCATCCGTACCCGGGCATCGAGTTGCCGTTGCGGTCCTTCACGTCGAGCGCCGACTCGATCCACGGTTCTGCGTGTCGCGGGCTCTCCCAGTACGTGCGGATCGCCGTGCCGTAGGGCATCTGCTTTGCCCGCGAAGTGCCGAGCGCACGGCCGAAACGCGAGTTCGCGCCGTCGGCGACGATCACGTAATGCGCGCGCAGTTCGAAGGTGGAATGCGTCTCCTTGTCGGTGACAACTGCGCCGCGCAACAGGCCGCGCTCGAGGATCGGTTGGTGGGCCTCGTGGCCCTGCAGCAGTTCCGCGCCGGCAGCCTCGGCGTTCGTGGCGACCATGTGATCGAGCTCGCGCCGGCGCACGACGTATCCGTGCTGCGGGTAGACCGAGTGCGAGGGCCACTGCAGTTCGAGTGCCTTGCCGTGCGCGGTGGCGCGCAGTCCCTCGTACCGGTGGTACTTCGTCAGTGATTCACCGAGACCCATGTCGACGATCTGCTTGACCGCCCGCGGCGTGAGGCCGTCGCCGCACGTCTTGTCACGCGGGAACGTCTTCTTCTCCACGATGGTCACACGCTTGCCGGCCTTCGCGAGCCAGTAACCGGCGGCAGCACCGGCAGGACCGCCACCGATGATGAGGACATCCGTTTCGCGCGCGGGCGCGTTCGGGGTTGCGACGAGGGGAGTGTCTTCCATTGTGAACCGACCTTCGGGGGAAAGGTCAGGTCACGATACGGGGATTACTTTGCGATTGACGGGCGCGGCTCTGTGCCGACTGTCCCAGGCTTCGCTTCCAGTGCGGAGAAGTCCTTCTCGATCGTGTCGAACGACGTTGCGCCCGTCTCGAGTGCCTTGAAGATCTCCGAGTCAGGTGAGCACCAGGTCTCGTACTCGGTCTTCCACATGTCGCTCGTGGGGTCGGCGCCCGACAGGTCGTAACGGATGTGGCAGACCACGCCGAGAATCTCGGCCTCGGTCAGCGCGCCACCGGCCTTCTCGCCCTGCATGGGCATCGGGTTGCCGTTGTAGGAGAGCGGGGCGTGGGCGCCACCCTCGCGGTTCGGGTTGCCGTAGACCTTGAGACCCGCCGCCACGAAGCGCTGGCTGCCGTTGTAGACGAAGTTCAGCATGTCCTCGATCTTCGGGAAGGTCTTCAGGACCTCGCCCTGGTAGAGAACCCGGCCGGCGCCGCCAGCACCGTCGGCGCCGTGACATCCGGCACACCCTGAATAGACCGCGGTCCCGACCGACAGGGGGCCGGCCTCGACCTTCTTGGAGGGGGTCAGGGCAACCAGGTACAGAAGGGCCCAAATTGGCAGCAAAGCCAAGCCAGACATGGCCCAGAAGGGGATTTTCTTACGAGACTTAGCAGCCGCCACATAGGCCGGATCGGGCTTGGCAACCTTGGGGGCCGGGGCTGCAGATGCCTTGGCGGGGGCCGATTCTGCCTTGGCAGGAGCCGAGCTGGTCGCGGCCGGGGTGTCGCCGGATGCGTCGCCCGAGGCAGCCGCACGGCGGGCCTTGGAGCGATTCAGAAGGTGCTCGGGGATCTCGGTCACTGCGTTACCTCAAACTGGCGATTTTTGTTGTGTGACCCGGTGGGTCAAAACCTCGATTGGTGAGTGGGCAAACATGCGCGTACCCGAGACACCGACCCCCACGATAGACAACGGAACAGGGCGCCGGGCAATTAATCGGTCACACGTCGGGAACATGCCCAACATGCTTGTGAACATGCGCAATCGTGACACTCGGCGTACGAGCGAAATGGCTTCCCGCAGGGGGTGCGTGGCTAGTGTTCTATGTGCCTAGGCATGTGCCCTGGCTCATCTGTCCACAGCAACCGGAGAAATTACGAGCATCCATGATTGCGATTGACATCCTCAGGTGGCCCGGAGTGAACCAGGCGTTCATCGTCTCCTTCGTGATCACCACGGGCATGGCCCTGGCCGTGATTCCGTTCGGGAAGCGCCGTCCTGCTGATCGCAAGTCGACATGGGGCGAGGCCCTCGTGGGGGCTGTGTACGTGTTCTTCACGATGTTCCTGGCGTTCGGCGTGGTGCCGCACCAGTTCATCGCCCATGCGGACAAGGAACTCGGCTGGCGCAAGGACAAGATGCTGTACGGCCCGTTCGACATCCTGAAGGCGAAGGCCCTCGGGGGGCACTTCCCCTTCACGCTGTCCTACGAAGCAGTCCGCGACATCATCACCCTCGTGATCCACGGTTTCTACATCGGGCTCATGGTGTACCTGTTCGTGTGGTGGCAGAAGCGCGGCGAGAAGGCCGCAAACAAGCAGATCGAGACGTCCACGTACGGCCGTCCGTTGGTGCGGAAGGCATAGCCAATGGCACGCACCGATGCGAACCCGCCGATGCCGGAATGGTCGACGGAGTACCAGCTCGTCGAGGTCGACCACGACTATCTCGCGAAGGCCGTGAAGCCGAAGCAGTTCATCCACATCGACCAGAGCGAATGCATCATGTGCGAGGGCTGCGTCGACATCTGCCCGTGGAAGTGCATCCACATGGTGACACCCGATGCCATCGCAGAGGCCCAGGGCACCGAGCTGCCCGGCATGGACCCGTCCGACAACGTGATCTTCCTGATCGACGACGACGTCTGCACGCGGTGCGCCCTGTGCGTTGACCGCTGCCCGACCGGCGTCATCATCCTCGGAAAGGCGGCAGCGCCCGCACCCGAGGGTGATTCCCATACCCGTACCAACAACCACGGCTACGCCTACGGCATGCGCCTCTGAGGTGATTCACAATGGCAAAAGTGCTTGACAACCCCCGCCCGACAGTGAAGGAGCGACTCGCCAAGATCGGCGAACAGGTCCAGGGCAGCCAGGCGTGGAACTCGATCTTCCGTCCCGGTTCGATCTTCCGCAAGGGCTACACCGACAGCCCGCGCAACCGCTCGTACGTGATCATGAACTCGGTCCTGTACCACCTGCACCCGGTGAAGGTGAAGCGACACGCGGTGAAGGTGTCGTACACGCTGTGCCTCGGCGGACTCTCGTTCTTCCTGTTCATCGTTCTGACGGTCACGGGAATCTTCCTGATGTTCTTCTACCGACCGACCGGCGCGAACGCCTGGCAGGACATCCAGACGCTGCAGACGTCGGTGACGTTCGGTCTGTTGATCAGGAACATGCACAGATGGGGCGCCCACTTGATGGTGCTCTCGGTGTTCCTGCACATGGCGCGCGTCTTCTACCACGGTGCGTACAAGCCGCCGCGCGAGTTCAACTGGGTGATCGGTGTCGTCCTTCTGACGCTCACACTGCTGCTGTCCTTCACCGGCTACCTGCTCCCGTGGGACCAGCTGGCCCTGTGGGCCGTCACGGTGGGCACGAACATGATGGGGTACTCACCGCTCGTCGGCAACCAGGTGCGGTTCGTGCTCCTCGGCGGTGTCGAGATCGGCAACGAGACGCTCCTGCGTTGGTACGTGCTCCACGTCATCATGCTCCCGTTCGTCATCATCATCTTCATGGCCATCCACTTCTGGCGCGTCCGCAAGGACGGCGGAATCTCCGGACCTCTGTGATCGCGAGGAACACGAATGACTGAGATCCCTGAACACCTCCTCAAGCGGGCGCAAGCAGCCCGTGACAAGGCAGCGGGGGCTGCCGCTTCCGGTGATGCCGGTGGTGACCGCATCCCCGACCAGTTGCTCGACCGCACCAAGGCAGCGAGCGACGGCGCGGCAGCTGTCGTCGCGGCCGCACCGGCGGGTGCCGGTGTGCCCGTCGGTGCCGGCCCCGGAGGTCACACGCAGCGCTTGCTCACCGTCGTCAAGTCCGGCTCCATCCAGGAGGCAAAGGCAGCACCGGTGGACAAGGTCCACACGTGGCCGCACCTGCTCGCCGTCGAGTTCGTCGCCGGTCTCGCATGTCTCGCGTTCCTCTTCGCCTTCTCGTGGGTCGTCAACGCGCCGTTGCTGCACGCGGCCGACTTCAACAAGACGCCGAACCCGTCGAAGGCGCCGTGGTACTTCCTCGGCCTGCAGGAACTGCTCACGATGTTCCACCCGATGATCGCCGGTGTGACCCTGCCGGGCATGGGTCTCGTCGCCCTGATCCTCGCGCCGTACCTCGACCGCAACAGCTCGAACAAGCCGGAAGACCGCAAGTTCATGACCTCCATGATGACGATGTTCCTCATGTTCTGGGCCGTGCTCGTGATCATCGGTTCGTTCTTCCGAGGCCCCGGATTCAACTTCACGTTCCCGTGGCGTGACGGAATCTTCTTCGAACTCTGACACCCCACCACAACGGAACTGATTAAGGAAGCAAAGGCATGAGTACCGCAGCAATCATCGCGATCGTCGCCATCGCAGCCGTTGTGCTGGGCGCGATCGTCGTGGTGACCACCGCGCGCCAGACCGACGTGCGTGGCGCCGGAGCGCTCTCGCGCGAGACGCGCAAGCGCGACCGCAAGGCAACCGTCGGCACCACCACCGCAACCGGTCGCGAAGTCGAGGCCGCAGCCTCCACGACCACTCTCGTGAAGGCCGCACCCGCCGAGGTTGCTTCGTTCGTCGCACCTGATGCCGAGGCCATCGGCGTGTCGCGCCGCATGTTCTTCAACCGCGCCGCAGTCGGGATGATGAGCGCCAGCCTCGGTGCATTCGGCGCGGCCGTTCTCGCGTTCCTCTGGAAGGGCGCAGAAGGCGGCTTCGGCTCGAAGATCAACGCCGGCAAGGTGACGGACATCCTCACCAACATCCGTTCGAACAACGGCTTCCTCTATCTCGCGGAGGCGCGCGCTTGGGTCACCGAGTACCCGTCGAGTGCCGTGGCGAAGGCAAAGGCCGCCTACGGCAGCCAGGGCCCGGTGCTCGCCGGCATGGAGGCCGGTGTCGTCGCGCTGTACCAGAAGTGCCCGCACCTCGGTTGCCGCGTTCCCGAGTGCAAGAGCTCGCAGTGGTTCGAGTGCCAGTGCCACGGCTCGCAGTACAACCGCGTCGGCGAGAAGAAGGGCGGCCCCGCACCCCGCGGCATGGACCGCTTCGCTGTCTCGGTCGTCAACGGCGTCCTCACGATCGACACCGGCGCGGTGTTCGCCGGTCCGCCGATCGGTGTGAACACCACCGGTCAGGAAGCAGAAGGCCCGCACTGTGTCGGCGCTGCAGGAGGTGGCCACTAAGTCATGGTTGCATCAACAAGCGCCTCGATCGCATGGGTCATCCTGCTCGCGTCGCTCGCAGGCTGGATCCTCTATGCGGTCTTCAACGTCCGCAACGGACGTGCCGAGATCGGTTCCGAGCAGGAACTCGCCGCGAACCGCAAGCCGTACTACGACGACGAAGTCCTTGAGGGCCGCCGACTCGAGCGCGTCCAGCTTCTCGGGCTCGTGTTCCTTGCCATCCTCACCGTCGCACTCCCGCTGTACTGGGTTCTCGAACCGAATCGCCAGGAAGAGGCACAGTTCGGTTTCGAGAAGCGCTTCGCCTCCTGGGGTGCGGAACTGTTCGCGCCAACGGCAGAGGGCGGGTACAACTGCGCGGGTTGCCACGGCGGAATGAAGGCCACCGGCGGTGTCGCCTCGTACGCCATCACCGACCCGAAGACGAGCGAAGTGAAGGCCGTCTCCTGGAAGGCGCCCGCACTCAACACCGTGATGTACAGGTACAGCGACGAGGAAGTCCGTTTCATCCTGAACTACGGCCGCCCGTTCTCGCCGATGTCGGCATGGGGAACCATCGGCGGCGGACCGATGACGGACCAGTCGATCCAGACGTTGATCGACTACCTGAAGTCGATCCAGATCCCGCAGGAGAACTGCACCGAGACCCGTGGCGCGTACAACCCCACGTGCACCGACGGCAAGCTGCCCGAGGAGAAGAACAAGGAAATCGAGGCCGAGGCCAAGCGTCTCGTCGACAACGGCACGTACGCCAGCATGGGCGAGGCGTACTTCAATCTCGACCTCGGTTCCGGTGCGTACTCGTGCGCGCGCTGCCACACGAAGGGTTGGTCGTACAACGACCCGCAGGTCACCGGTGGCGGTGCCCTCGGACCGAACCTCACGGGTGGGTCCAGCGTGCGCCAGTTCCCCAGCCAGAAGGACATGATCACGTTCATCTCGGGTGGTTCCGAACTCGGCAAGAAGTACGGCGAGCAGGGACAGGGCAGCGGACGCATGCCCGCCTTCGGTCAGCTGTACACGCAGGACCAGATCCGCGAGATCGTCGAATACGTGAGGAGCCTCTGATGCTGTCGGCACTTCTTGCCATCGGTTGGGAACCGGAGATCCGCGGTTACATCGTCGTCCTCATCATGGTGGGCGTGCTCATCGGTGGTTCGTACATGCTGATCGGCTCGAACCTGGGGGCTCGCCTCGGGTTCCTCGTCACCGCAACCGCACTCGCCGGCTGGATGATGTCGATGGCCATCATCTGGGCCGTCTACGGCATCGGTCTGAAGGGACCCGACGCCACGTGGAAGCCGGCGGAGCCGGTCACGATCGTGCGCGGCGCGGCGAAACTGAATCTCGCCGAGGTGCTCGAGGTCGCACCGGATGTCGCGGGCAAGACGCCCGCCGAGGCATCGGAGATCGCCAGCAAGGAACTGCAGGCAGAAGGCTGGCGACTGCTCGAGGAGTCAGACCCGCAGCGCGGCCAGGCCGTCGCATCGGCGGACAAGATCATCCAGGTCGAGACCGAGGAGTTCAAGCTGGGCGAGTACCAGACCGTCGAGGTGTTCGACCGTGGCGGCGAGCGTTACCCGAAGCTGGGTGACGCAATCGACTTCTTCGCGTTCAAGCACAAGCCGCGCTACTCCATCGTGGAGGTGGCGGCACTCGTGCCCCAGCGCACCGAACCCGGTCGCGCACCCGCCCGCCCGGTCATCGACGAACAGCAGCCGCGCCGTTACGTGGTGATGATCCGTGACCTCGGTGCGAAACGCCGACCCGCGTTCCTCATCGCATTCGGGTCGGGCTTGATCTTCTTCCTGCTCGCGTGGTTGCTCCACCGCCGTGAGACGTACCTGCGTGAGAACCTCGCGCTGAAGGCATAGGCAATGGGTCAGTACCTCCCCATCATCGCGCTGATGGTGCTGGCCATCCTTTTCGGCGCCGGCAGTTTCCTGGCGTCGGGCCTGCTGGCCCCGTACCGCCCGAACTCGGCGAAGGAAGCCCCGTACGAGTGCGGCATCGTGCCGAGCCGTGACAACCCGGAACGCTTCCCCGTGAGCTTCTACGTCATCGCGATGTTGTTCATCATGTTCGACATCGAGATCATCTTCACCTACCCGTACGCCGTCCTGCACGGCGACCTCGGGGTGTACGGCTTCGTCGAGATGGTGTCGTTCAGCGCGGTGTTCTTCGTTGCGTTCGTCTACATGGTGGCCAAGGGTGCTCTCGAATGGGGTCCGTTGCAGCGCCAGAGCACCGGGGCGGAGTCGCAGGCCAACGACGAACTGGTCGCGCGCACGCAGGCCGCCGGTGGCGTGCGTGTCGTCGGTCTCGAGGGTCGTCCCGGTCACGGGGAAGCAGCCTGATGGGTGCGGTGCAGCAGATTCTCGACGAGGGGCTCGCAGGCATCGAGCACAACTTCGTCACCGCGAAGATCGAGGATCTCATCAAGTGGGCCCGCTCGCGCAGCAGTTGGGGCGCATCGTTCGGGCTCGCGTGCTGTGCCATCGAGATGATGGGCACCGGTGCGTCGCATTACGACCTCTCGCGGTTCGGCATGGAGGTCTTCCGTGCGTCCCCGCGCCAGGCCGACATCATGATCGTCGCCGGTCGCGTCAGCCAGAAGATGGCGCCCGTCCTCCGCCAGGTCTACGACCAGATGATGGAACCGAAGTGGGTCATCAGCATGGGCGTGTGCGCATCCACGGGCGGCATGTTCAACAACTACGCGATCGTGCAGGGAGTCGACCAGATCGTTCCGGTCGATGTGTACGCCCCGGGTTGCCCGCCCACGCCCGAGACGTTGATCCACGCGATCGAGACCCTCCACCAGCTCATCGAGGACGGCGAGATCATGCGCCGCCGCTCGGAGAACAACGGCGGAGCCGGCGTCGAGATCTTCGAGATCCCGGCAGGCGCCACCACATCCGTCAGCATCGGACCGAAGTGACCATGAGCGACAACGGACCCGCTGCGGAGACGCAGGAGCAACTTCACGGATGCCCGGTCATCGAGTCGCGCGGACAGCGCGTCGTGCTGGTGCCCCGCGGTGACTACGTGAAAGTGATGAAGGCGCTCGTCGCCGACGGTTTCGACATGCTCGTCGACCTCACCGGTGTGGACTACCTGCAGATGCCGGACCGCAACGTCGGTGCCGGCGTCGTGCCGGAGCGATTCGAGGTCGTCGTCAACCTGTTGTCCATCTCGCGCCGCGAGCGCCTGCGCGTCCGCGTTCAGGTGCCGGGCGACGAACCGACCATCGCCACCTTGTTCGATGTGCATCCCGGTTCCGAGGCGCACGAACGCGAGACCTTCGACATGTTCGGCATCGTCTTCGAGGGTCATCCCGATCTCACGCGCATCCTGATGCCCGAGGACTGGCAGGGACACCCGCTGCGCAAGGACTACGACCCGGGCCGCATCCCCGTGCAGTTCAAGGGGGCGAACGCATGAGCGTCGCCGAGCACGACACCACCGACGTCGACGCGCCCGCGCCCGGTCCGCGCGAGCGCACCGTCAGTGCCATCACCGGTGAGGGCGGCCAGGAACTGTCGTCACGCGCCGGCATGGGCGCAAAGGAACTGCTGCGCGAGGTCGGCGCCGTCCTGCGCATGAGCGAATCGGAGGCCGCTGCCCTTGCCGACATCGAGGCTGATCCCGACGAGGACCAGACCATGATCATCAACATGGGCCCGCAGCACCCGTCCACGCACGGCGTGCTGCGACTGATGCTGGAGCTGCAGGGCGAGACCGTTCTCCGCTGCAAGCCGATCATCGGCTACCTGCACACCGGCATGGAGAAGACGGGAGAGCAGCTCACGTACATGCAGGGCGGCACGAACGTGACGCGCATGGACTACCTGTCTCCGTTGAACAACGAACTCGCGTTCTCGCTGGCGGTGGAGAAGCTCCTCGGCATCGACGGTGACATTCCCGAGCGCGCCGTGTGGATGCGCATGCTCCTCAGCGAACTGAACCGCATGAGCAGCCATCTCTTGTTCCTCGCCACCAACGGCATGGACATCGGCGCCGTGTCGATGATGCTGTACGGCTGGCGCGAGCGCGAGGAAGTCCTGCGCTTCTTCCAGAAGGTCACCGGCCTTCGCATGAACCACAACTTCATCCGCCCCGGAGGTCTCGCGGCGGACCTGCCGGCCGGTTGGCGCGATGATGTTCTCGACATTCTCGAGATGCTCCCGTCCCGGATGGAGGAGTACGAGATCCTGATGAACGGCCAGCCGATCTGGCGCGAGCGTCTGCAGGGTGTCGGTGTCATCACCGCCCGGGAGGCGATGGCGCTGGGAACGAGCGGTCCGATCCTCCGTTCCACCGGCGTGGCGTGGGACCTCCGCAAGCACATGCCGTACCTGCGATACGACCAGGTCGACTTCGACGTGGTGGTCGGTGCGTACGGTGATGCCTACGACCGTTTTGCGATCCGCCTCAACGAGATCAGGGAGTCGATGCGCATCGTCTACCAGATTCTCGACCGCATGCCCCAGGGCGACTTCCGGGTGCAGAACAAGAAGGTCACTCCGCCGCCGCGCGCACGCATCGACGAGTCGATGGAAGCGCTCATTCACCACTTCAAGATCTTCACCGAGGGATTCAAGGTGCCCGAGGGCGAGGTGTACGTGGGCATCGAGAGCCCGCGCGGCGAGATTGGTTGCTACATCGTGAGCGACGGTTCGTCGAACCCGTACCGCATGCACATGCGCGCCCCTTCGTTCGTGAACATCCAGGCAATGCCGCACATGATGCGCGGCGGCATGGTCGCCGATGCCGTTGCCGTGATTTCCTCCGTTGACCCCGTGCTCGGGGAGGTTGACCGCTGATGGCCCGCCTGACGGAAGAGAACGTGCGCCTCGCACAGGAAATCATCTCGCGCTACCCGCGCCCGCGCTCGGCGACCATCCCGTTGTTGCACCTCGCGCAGGAACAGGACGGATACGTCACCGAGGACGCCATGGCCCACATCGGCGAGCTCGTCGGTGCGTCGTCCGCCGAGGTGTACGGCACCGCGTCGTTCTACGAGATGTTCAAGTTCCACCCGGTGGGCAAGTACGTCATCAACATCTGCGGGACCATGTCGTGCGCGTTGATGGGTGCCGACGAACTCATGCACCACGCGGAACAGAAGCTCGGCGTGAAGATGGGCGGCACCACCGCCGACGGACTGATCACCGTCGAGCGTGCCGAGTGCCAGGCGGCGTGCACCGAGGCACCGTGCCTGCAGACGAACTACCGCTACAGCTTCCGGGTGACACCCGAGTCGTTCGATGCACTCGTCGACGACCTGCGCGCGGGCCGTCTGAACGACGAGATCCCCGCCCACGGTGTCGTCGCGCGCGTGCGCCAGCACATCCCGGCCGACAAGGCTGCCGGTGTGCACGCACCGGAGGACGTGAAGGCCGCGCCCGCGTGGCTCGACGGGAAGGCGGCACTGTGAGCGCCGGCGGCACAAACTCCTTCGCACCCGGTTTCTACGCGGGCGACCGACCGAAGGTCGTCACCTCGCGTTTCGAGTTCGAGGACAGCCACACGCTGCAGCGCTACCTGGCGACCGGCGGCTACGAGGGTCTCCGCAAGGCTCTCGGCCGCCCCGCGACCGAAGTGCACGACGAGGTCAAGAGCGCCACGATCCTCGGCCGCGGTGGGGCAGGCTTCCCGGCCGGCAACAAGTGGGGCCTCACCCCGGCGGAAGTGTGGCCGCGCTACCTCGTCGTCAACGGCGACGAGAGCGAGCCCGGCACGTACAAGGACCGCCTGCTCATGGAACGCGACCCGCACCAGTTGATCGAGGGTTGCCTCATCGCGTGCTACGCGGCGGGTCTGTCGCAGTGCTTCCTCTACATCCGTGGTGAGATGGCTCTCGCGCAGGAACGGGTCGCCACCGCGCTGAACGATGCGTATGCCGCCGGGTACGTGGGCAGGAACATCCTCGGCTCGAAGTTCTCCGTTGACATCGTGCTGCACTGGGGCGCCGGTGCGTACGTGGTGGGCGAGGAGACCGCACTCATCGAGTCACTCGAGGGCAACCGGGGCATGCCGCGCCTGAAGCCGCCGTACTTCCCGGCCGCCATCGGTCTGTACGGGCAGCCCACCATCGTGAACAACGTGGAGACGCTCGCCAATCTTCCGTGGTTGATGGTCAACGGTGCCGCCGCGTACACCGCGATCGGAACGCCGACGTCGCCCGGCACGCGCATGGTCGCAGTGTCAGGTCACGTGAAGCGACCCGGTGTGTACGAGATCATCAACGGTGTCACCACGTTCCGCGACCTGCTGTACGGCGACGAGTTCTGCCAGGGCATGCGCGAGGGGCGCACCCTGAAGGCGTTCGTGCCCGGTGGAGGTTCGGCACCGTGGTTCCTTCCCGACCAGCTCGACCTCCCGTTCGAGGCCAGTCAGGTGGGTCCCGCAGGTTCCATGCTCGGATCCGGCGCCATCATGGTCATGGACGACACCACGGACATCCCGAAGGCCGCACTCACGCTGACGCGGTTCTACGCGCATGAATCGTGCGGCAAGTGCACCCCGTGCCGCGAGGGCGGCACATGGCTCGAGCGCATCCTCAGCCGCATCGTCGACGGCAAGGGCACCGACGCCGATCTCGACCAGTTGTTCGAGGTGGGGGAGTCCATCTGCCCCGGTTCGTTCCCGCACGCGTCGAGCGAACGACTCGGCATCAGTGCCGTGCCTTTCCCGTACCGCATGAACACCATCTGCTTCGTCGGGCCGTCCGCGTACGCACCGGTCAATTCCGCACTCGTGCTCTTCCGCGAGGAGTTCGAGGCACGCGTCACGAAGCGCACGCACATCCCCGTCACCGCAGTCGGAGCCGCACAGTGAGCACCACCGAAACGAACGCAGAGGAGACGCCGGAAGTGCCGGTGGACCCGAACGCCGTCAGCATCACCATCAACGGCCGCACCGTCGCCGCGCGCAAGGGCGAGTTGATCATCAACGCTGCCGACCGCGAGGGAGAGTTCATCCCGCGCTTCTGCTACCACCCGCGCATGAGCCCTGTCGGCATGTGCCGCCAGTGCATGGTGGAAGTCGAGGGCCCGCGGGGACCGATGATGGTGGTCTCCTGCATGACACCCGTCGCCGACGGACAGGTCGTGCGCACCGAGACCGAACAGGTGAAGCGCGCGCAGGAGGGCATGATCGAACTGCTCCTCGCGAACCACCCGCTCGACTGTCCGGTGTGCGACAAGGGCGGCGAGTGCCCGTTGCAGGACCAGGCGTTCAGCCACGGCCCGGGGGAGAGCCGGTTCGTGGAGGAGAAGCGCCACTACGAGAAGCCGATCGCCATCAGCGACCTGGTGTTCCTCGACCGCGAGCGTTGCATCCTGTGCGACCGTTGCACGCGGTTCGCGCGCGAGGTCGCCGGCGACCCGCTGATCTCGTTCACGCAGCGCGGCAACAACACCCAGGTCATGACGTTCCCCGACGAGCCGTTCGCCTCGTACTTCTCGGGCAACACCGTGCAGATCTGCCCGGTGGGTGCGCTCACCGCCGAGCCGTACCGTTTCAAGGCCCGTCCGTGGGACCTCGAGCAGCGCGAGAGCACCTGCACCACGTGCAGTGTCGGGTGCCGCACCGTCGTGCAGTCGAGCCGCGACGAACTCGTCCGTTACCAGGGCGTCGACAGCGACCCGGTCAACTGGGGCTGGCTGTGCGACCGCGGTCGCTTCAACTTCCAGTCCGTCAACTCCGAGAACCGTCTCGACACCCCGATGATGAAGACGAACGGAACGCTCGCCGCAACTTCTTGGTCGGCCGCACTCGATGCGGTGGCGCGCGCGATGCGCAACGCCGGTGGTTCCGTCGCCGTTCTCGGCGGTGCACGCGGCACCAACGAGGATGCGTTCATGTGGGCGCGCCTCGCCGATGCGGTGGGCAGCACGATGCGCGACGCCCAGCTCGATGACGGCCTGCCGGCCTCGATCCTCGGCTACCCCCAGGCCACCATCGACTCCACGTGCAACTCGAAGACCGTCATCCTCATCGCGCCGGACGTGAAGGAGGAACTGCCGGTCCTGTACGTGCGCCTCCGCGACGCCGTCACGAAGCACGGCCTGAAGGTCATCGAGATCGCCTCCCACGACACCGGTTTCACGAAGTACGCCTGGCGTTCGGTGAAGTGCGAGCCCGCCACGCAGGCAGACGCGGTCCGCGCTCTGCTCGCCGACGCGGCCGTTGCAGCACAGATCGGCGCCGGTGACGTGGCCGTCGTGGCCGGCCGTGCGAATCTCGCCGAGTCCGCGGCGTTCACCATGGCGGCAGTCGATGCGGTCCTGGCGGCGGTTCCCGCCGCGAAGGTCCTTCCCGCGCTGCGTCGCGGAAACGTGCGCGGCGCGCTTTCGGTCGGCCTTGCGCCGTCCGATGGCAAGGACGCCGCAGCAATCCTCGAGGCCGCCGCCACCGGCAAGGTGGAGTGTCTCGTCCTGCTCGGTGCGGACCCGCTCAGCGACGTCGCCGACGCGGACCTCGCTCGCCGTGCGCTCGCGGGTGCACGGTTCATCGTCTCCGTCGACACGTTCATGTCGGGGAGTTCCGCACACGCTGACGTCGTGCTCCCCGCCGCTGCGTACGGCGAGAAGGAAGGCACCACCACCAACCTCGAGGGACGCGTCACGAACGTCGTGCAGAAGATCACCCCGCGGGGCACGTCCCGTGCGGACTGGATGATCGCAGCCGAACTGCTCCACATGCTCGGTCATGACGCCGGCGTCGCGAACATCGCGGAAGTGCAGAAGCTGATGTCGAAGTCGGTTCCGTCCTTCGGTTCCGTCGCGACATCCGTTGACGTGAAGAAGAACGGCATCGTCGTGTCGTCCGCGCAGGCCCGTGCGTCCGTCGCGGCACCCGGTGCGGCGCCGCGCAACTCCTACGACTTCCGCCTGGTCCTGTCGCGCAAGCTCTACGACCGGGCTGCCGGCACCGCCAACAGCCCGTCCATGTCGCAGCTCGCCCCCGGTTCTTCCGTGCAGGTCAACCCCCTCGACCTCGAGCGAATCGGCGCCGCGGAGGGGAGCAACGTGCGGGTGTCGAACTCCAACTCGTCCGTCGTGCTGCCGGTCGTCGCGTCTGTTGCGGTGCCGCGCGGCACCGCTCTCGTGCCGTTCAACCAACCGGGCGCCGACGCGCGCGAGTTGGTGCGCCACGGCGATTCCGTGACCGACGTGAGAATCGAGAGCATCTGATGGACGCGATTCTCGCCATCGACCCGTTGCTCGACGGAAAGATCCTGTGGACCCCGCTGGTCATCGTCCTCATCAAGGTCCTGTTGGTGTTTGTCGTCGGTCTCGTCGCGACGATGCTGATGGTGTGGTTCGAACGCAAGGTCATCGCCGGCATGCAGAACCGCATCGGTCCCAACAAGGCCGGTCCGTGGGGCCTCCTGCAGACTCTCGCCGACGGAACAAAGCTCTTCATGAAGGAAGACCTGATTCCCGAGAAGGCAGACCGTTTCGTCTTCAAGCTTGCGCCGTACCTGGCGTTCGTGCCGGCGTTCCTCTCGTTCGCGATCATCCCGCTCGGGGGTGACTACCGCAACGGCAACGGCGGCATGATCACCCTGTTCGGCCACACCACGCGCATGCAGCTGGCGGACCCGCCCGTCGGTGTCCTCTTCGCACTCGCCATCTCCTCGATCGCCGTGTACGGCATCATGCTGGCCGGCTGGTCGAGCGGGTCGAAGTACCCGCTGCTCGGCTCCGTCCGTGCGTCGGCACAGATGGTCTCGTACGAGGCCGCACTCGGTCTGTCCCTCGGCGCCGTCCTCCTGATCGCCGGCACTCTGTCCACCAGTGGCATCGTCAGCGGCCAGACATCACTCGGGAACTGGAACGTCGTCACCACGGGGTTCGTGCCGTTCTTCATCTTCCTGATAGCCGCCACGGCCGAACTGAACCGCCCGCCGTTCGACCTCGTCGAGGCGGAGCAGGAACTGGTCGGCGGCTTCAACACCGAGTACGCGTCGATCAGGTTCGCGCTGTTCTACCTTGCCGAGTTCATGAACACGGTCACCATGTCGGGGCTCATCGTGACGCTCTTCTTCGGCGGGCCGCAGCCGATCGCCATCGGCAACACCATGATCGACATCCCGTTCGTGCCGAACGCGCTAGAGGGCACCGTCTGGCTCCTTCTGAAGGTGCTGGTCTTCCTCTACGTGTACGTCTGGTTCCGCGCCACGCTGCCGCGCTTCCGTTACGACCAGTTGATGGACCTCGGCTGGAAGGTGCTGATCCCGGCATCGCTCGGCTGGTTCATGCTGCTCGCGGCGCAGCGTGTCGGTTCTGACGCCGGTTGGGACCGCACCGTCGTCACGGTCGTCACCGCACTCGTTCTCATCCTCGGTTACACGTTGCTGCAACTTGCCATGAAGGTCAGTCGCGAGAACCGCGAGAAGCACGGAGCTGGTTTCTGATGGGTTACTTCGGCGGATTCCTGGTCACGCTGCGTCAGCACGGGTACAAGAACAAGGTCACCACCGAGTACTCGGGTGGTCGCGTCTTCCGCAGGAAGAACAACGACGCGAAGGACCACAAGATCGAGAAGCCGGAGCGCCTCCACGGCCGCCACGTCCTGAACCGTTACGAGGACGGGATGGAGAAGTGCATCGGCTGCGAGTTGTGCGCCGGTGTCTGCCCCGCGAAGTGCATCTACGTCCGCGGCAAGGACAACGACCCGGACAACCCCACCTCGCCCGGCGAGCGGTTCGGTTTCGTGTACGAGATCAACTACCTGCGCTGCATCCACTGCGACCTGTGCGTGGAAGCGTGCCCCACCGAGGCGATCACGGAGTCGAAGCTGTTCGAGTTCTCCTTCACCAACCGCAACGACGCCATCTACACGAAGGCCGAACTGCTGGTGGACGACCAGGGCAAGCCGCAGCATCTGCCGTGGGAGGACTGGCGCGAGGGGGAGGACCTTCTCACGTCAGGCTGGATGCGCGCCACGGCACCCGCCGGCGACGCGTCGTTCGAGGGTGTCGTCTCCTGGAGCGGCGAGCTCGGGTACGGCGTTCGCGCCCCCGAACCCACGCAGGACATGAGGGACAGAGAGGACGACTGATGGAGCTGGTCGTCTTCGTGCTCGCGTCTCTGATGGCCGTCGTTGGTGCCGTCGGTGTCGTGGTGCGTCGCAACCCCGTGCACGCCGCAATGAGCCTGGTGCTGACGTTGTTCGGCATCGCGGTGATCTTCGTCCAGCAGGGGGCCCACTTCCTGGCCGCCGTGCAGGTCATCGTCTACGCCGGCGCCATCGTGGTGCTCTTCCTGTTCGTCATCATGCTTCTCGGCGTCGACCAGGCGGAGGACCTCAGCATCGAACCGCTCACTGTCCAGCGCCCGCTCGCCGCCGTGATCGGAGTCGCGATGGTCGGTCTCCTCACCGGTGCGGTCCTCACATCCGACAATGCGGTCATGAAGTCCGGTGCGGGTCTGTCCTCGCCCACCCTCGACTCTCCCGACGCGAACGTGAAGGAAATCGCCGGCTCCATCTTCGGCGACCACGTGTTCGCCTTCGAGATCACGTCGATCCTGTTGCTCGTCGCCGTTGTCGGCACGGTCATCCTGGCCCGTCGCCTGCCGAAGGAAGAGGTGGCAAAGTGAGCCTTCTCGCAGTGGTCGAACCCACCACCTCTTGGTTCCTGGTTCTCTCCGCGGTGCTTTTCGCGATCGGAACCGTCGGCGTACTCGTGCGCCGCAACCCGGTGGTCATGTTCATGTGCATCGAGTTGATGCTGAACGCCGTGAACCTCAGCCTCGTCACGTTCAGCCGTGCGCGCTCCGACGTGAACGGACAGAGTGCGGTGTTCTTCGTCCTCGTCGTCGCCGCTGCCGAAGTGGTGGTCGGCCTCGGGATCATCGTGTCCATCATGCGTCGCCGCACCGCGGCCTCGGCAGACGACCTCTCGGTGCTGAAGGGATAACCGCGCCATGCTCGATCTCGTCTGGTTGATCCCTGCGTTGCCGCTGGCCGGCTTCCTGCTGATCCTGCTGTTCGGTCGCCGCCTCGGCGAGCCGCTCGCCGGCGTGCTCGCCACCCTGATGACGGCCTCGGCGTTCGCCGTCACCGTCGGCGTCTACTTCGACCTGCTCTCGCGCACGGCGGAGGAGCGCCACCACGTGGTCACGCTCTTCTCGTGGCTGCCGGTCGGTGGCCTGCACGTTGATCTCGCGTTCCTCGCCGACCCGCTCAGCATCACGATGGCGCTCTTCGTCACCGGTATCGGATCGCTGATCCACCTGTACGCGGTCGGCTACATGCACGGCGACCCGAAATTCTCTAAGTTCTTCCTGTACCTGAACCTATTCTTCTTCTCGTTGCTTTTGCTGGTGGTCGGCGAGAACGTGCTGGTAACGTTCCTCGGTTGGGAGGGCGTGGGCGCATGCTCGTACTTCCTCATCTCCTTCTGGCACACCCGTGATTCGGCCGCCACCGCCGGCAAGAAGGCATTCGTCACGAACCGCGTGGGTGACTGGGGAATGATGACCGCGATGTTCATGGCGTTCGCCAGTGTGGGGACGCTCTCGTACTCGGGCATCAACGAGGCGGCCCATGCCGGCCACCTGGCCCACGTCACCGCCACAGGAATCGCGTTGATGCTGTTCGTCGGGGCATGCGGCAAATCCGCGCAGCTGCCCCTCTACATCTGGTTGCCGGACGCGATGGAAGGTCCCACCCCGGTGTCGGCGCTCATCCACGCCGCCACCATGGTCACCTCCGGTGTGTTCCTGCTCACCCGGATGGCACCGGTCCTGCACGAGGCCTACCCGTGGGCCGGCACGGTGATCGCCTCCGTCGGCGCAGCGACGGCGTTGTTCGCCGCCACGATCGCGGTCGCGCAGACCGACATCAAGAAGGTCCTCGCGTACTCCACCGTCAGCCAGTTGGGCTTCATGTTCCTCGCCATTGGTTCCGGTGCGTACGTCGCGGCAATCTTCCACATGGTCACGCACGCGTTCTTCAAGGCGTTGTTGTTCCTCGGGTCGGGCTCCGTCATCCACGGCATGCACCACGAGCAGGACATGCGCCGCATGGGCGCGTTGCGCAAGGTGATGCCCATCACCGGGTTCACGTTCATCATCGGCTGGCTGGCCATCGCCGGCGTGCCGCCGTTCGCAGGCTTCTGGTCGAAGGACGAGATCCTTCTCTATGTGTTCGCCAACAACCGCGCGCTCTATGCGGTCGGAATCGTCACCGCGCTGCTCACCGCGTACTACATGACGCGCCAGGTGATCATGGTCTTCTACGGTGAGGCACGCTGGCACGACCATGCAGAGGAGCACGGCGCCCATGGCGACGCGCACACCCCGCACGAGAGCCCCTGGACGATGACCCTGCCGTTGGTCGTGCTGGCCGGTCTGAGCATCGTGGGCGGTGCACTGCAGCTTCCGTTCTCCCATTCCACGAAGTTCCTCGAGCACTGGCTCGAACCGGTGGTCCACGAGGCCGAGGCCGACATCCACGCGACGTGGGCGTACGAGAACAAGTGGGTGCTGCTCGGCCTCGCCGTCGTCATCGCCGCCGCGGGCATCGCTGCCTCCATCGCCGTGTACGCGAAGGGCAAGGCGAAGCCCATCGAGCCGCAACTGCTCGCCGATGGTTGGAGGTACGACGCATCGATCGCCGCTCTCGTCGGTGGTCCCGGGCGCGCGGCGTTCCGGGGAATCGCGGCATTTGACGCGAAGGTCGTGGACGGGGCCGTGAACGGCGTCGGTGCCGAGGTGCGCAACGCAAGCGGACTCCTGCGGAAGATGCAGAACGGCCTGATCCGTTCGTACGCCGCCATCGTCGGTGTGGCAGTCGTGCTCGTTCTCGCGTGGTTCCTGGTCAGGGGGGTGCTGTGATGCACGAGACTGCTTCTTTCCCGATCCTCTCGGCCCTGATCCTGCTGCCGGTTCTCGGTTCGTTGCTGGTCGCCGTCCTCAGCAACCGCCGACCCGAGTACGTGAAGCTCGCCGCGTCGTTGTTCTCCGTCGGCACCGGCGGAATGTCCGTCTGGTTGCTCGCCTCGTTCCACTCACACGAGGGCGGGTTCCAGTTCGTGTCGCAGCACGAATGGATCAAGGCGTGGGGGATCTCGTGGCACGTCGGCGTGGACGGCATATCGCTGTTCCTGGTGGTGCTCACCGGCATCCTCTTCCCGCTGGTCATTCTCGGTGTCGACCCGCACCACGACGAGAAGCGCTACCTCGCGTGGTTGCTCCTGCTCGAGGCGGGTGTCATGGGCAGCTTCCTCAGCCTCGACCTGTTCCTGTTCTTCATCTTCTTCGAGATCGTTCTCGTGCCGATGTACTTCCTGATCGGGGGATGGGGCTACGACAAGCGCGTCTACGCCGCCACGAAGTTCTTCCTGTACACCATGTTCGGCTCGGCCTTCATGCTGGTCGGCATCATCGCCACCGCGATGATCGCCCGACATGACATCGGCTACTTCACGTTCGACCTGGTGACCATCGCCGAGCGTGCCTCGTTCGCGGCGTCCACCGGCCGCTGGTTGTTCCTCAGTTTCGCCATCGCGTTCGCGGTCAAGGTGCCGTTGTTCCCGTTGCACACGTGGCTGCCCGATGCGCACACCCAGGCACCGACCGGCGGTTCGGTCATCCTCGCCGGCGTGCTCCTGAAGCTCGGCACGTACGGGTTCCTCCGCTTCGGTCTGTACCTCTTCCCCGCGGCGGCCGTGTGGGCGAAGCCCCTCTTCCTGACGCTGGCGACCATCGGCATCATCTACGGCGCAATCGCCGCCACCATGCAGACCGACCTGAAACGCCTCGTCGCGTACTCGTCGGTCGCCCACCTGGGGTTCATCGTTCTCGGCACGTTCGCCATCACGTCGCAGGCGCTCAGTGGTTCCGTGATGCAGATGGTGAACCACGGTGTCTCCACCGGCGCACTGTTCCTCATGGTCGGGATGATCTACGAGCGCCGTCACACACGGGAGATCGCCGAGCTGAAGGGCATCCAGGCGGTCGCCCCCATCTTCGCCGCCGCCTTCATGGTGGTGATGCTGTCGTCGATCGGCGTCCCCGGTCTCAACGGGTTCGTCGGCGAGTTCCTGGTGCTCATCGGGTCGTTCGAGACCGCCCGTTGGTGGACGGTCATCGCCGCGACCGGCGTGATCCTCGCGGCCCTGTACCTGTTGTGGGCGTACCAGCGTGTGTTCCACGGTGAGCCCGACGAGGCCAACTCGACCTTCCCCGAGCTGAAGCTCCGCGAGGGTGCCCTGCTGCTCGTGTTCATCGCGCTCATCGGGTTCACCGGTCTCTACCCGAAGCCGATGCTCTCGCGCATCGAGCCAAGCGTGGACAGGTTGATCGAGCACGTCCAGGACCACAGCGACTACAAGGCACCGGCACACGAGCCCCACAAGGAGGGCGAGTGATGAGCATCGTCGCCGCAAGCTTCACCGGCCCGAACATCGCGTTCACCGACCTGCTGCCCCTGCTGGTGTGGCTCGGCGCGACGTGCGGGTTGTTGCTCCTCGGTTCGCTCGTGCCGAAGTGGCCGAAGGGCTGGTACGCGGGCGTCGCCGTGTTGTCGTCGGTCGCGGTGGTCATCCTCGAGATGGTCAAGTGGCACAACCTCGGCAAGGAAGGACCCACCACGGCCGTCGGCGACGTGGTATCCATCGACCGGTTCGCCGTGTTCGCCACGATCATCATCGCCATGGCGGTTGGGCTGGTCTCGATCGTCACGCACGATTACCTGCAGCGCGAGGGCAATGACGGCCCCGAGCTCTACGCAATGTTCCTCACCGCCGCGATGGGCGCCCAGATCATGGTCAGCGCGAACGACCTGATCGTGTTGTTCCTCGGCCTCGAGACGCTCAGCCTCTCGCTCTACGTGCTCGCCGCCAGCAACCGCCGTCGCGAACAGAGCCAGGAAGCCGGCATCAAGTACTTCGTGCTTGGTGGCTTCGCCTCGGCTTTCTTCCTCTACGGCATCGCCCTGATCTACGGCGCCACGGGCCACACGAACCTCACCACCATCGCCACGAAGCTCTCGAGCCAGATCTCGATCACCCGCAACGACTCGCTGCTGCTCGTCGGCATCGGTCTGCTGCTCGTGGGTCTCGCATTCAAGGTGTCGGCAGTCCCGTTCCATTCGTGGGCGCCCGACGTGTACGAGGGTTCCCCCTCCCCGGTCACGGCCTTCATGGCGTCGGCGGGCAAGGTCGCCGCGTTCTGCGCACTCCTGCGCGTCCTGACCACGGCCCTCGAGCGTCGTGTCGACGACTGGCGTCCCGTCGTGTGGGCACTCGCGCTGCTGACGGTGTTCGTCGGCTCGATCATGGCGGTCGTGCAGACCAACGTGAAGCGCATGCTGGCGTTCTCGTCCATCACGCACGCCGGTTTCATTCTCGTGGGGGTCGAGGCGGCCGCACACTCGGGTGGCGACGGTCTTTCATCGTCGATGACGTACCTGCTTCTCTACACCGTCCTCGTGATCGGTTCGTTCACGGTGATCTTCATCGTCGCCGGCAAGGGCGACGCCGCCACCTCGCTCGATGACTTCAAGGGTCTCGCCAAGCGACGTCCGCTGCTTGCCCTTGCCTTCACCGTCCTGTTGCTCGCCCAGGCGGGTGTGCCGTTCACCAGCGGGTTCATCGCGAAGTTCGGTGTCATCAAGAGCGCCGTCGAGGTCCACAGCTACGCGATTGCGATCGCGGCAATGGTCGCGGCGGTCATCGGTGCGTTCCTCTACCTGCGCATCATGGTCAGCATGTGGCTCGACGATGCGTCGTCGGAGGAGACGATCGCGATCCCGAGGGCATCGGGCACGGTCGTTGCCGCGGCCGTCCTCTTCACGTTGTTCGTGGGGATCTTCCCGGGTTGGCTGCTCGATGCGGCCCGTCTCGTGGAGACGTACCGCGAGCTGACGGCGTCCAACTAGCCGGGGGCCGGATGTTGCGGCGCGGGCTGGTGCTGCTCGCCACGATGAGCGAGACGGACACCATCGAGTCGGTCCTGCAGGAAGTGGCTGAGAGTGTCGGGCAGCTCGAGCGGTTCCACTGGCAGTTCGAGGTGCTCGTCGTCGACGACGGCGGCGACGAGGCGTTCCGTGAGATGTGCGTCCGGCTCGGTTCTGCGTACGGACTGTCATTGCAGGTGCTCGACGGTCCCCGTGCCGGACTCGGCGGTGCGATCCTCCACGGCTTCGAGGCCGCACTCGCGAACCCGAACATCGAGTACGTCGTGAACCTCGATGCCGACGGCCAGCATGATGCCCGCCAGATGGGTGACCTCCTCCGCGCCCACGTTGCGCACGGCGCGGACATCACGATCGGCTCGCGGTGGACACGAGGTGGCCGGTGCTACGGGCTGAGCCCGGTTCGCAAGGTGCTGTCGCGCACCAGCTCGTTCGTCCTGCACTTTGCCGGCGTTCCGAAGCACGTGAAGGATCCCACCACGAGTTTCCGCGTGTACAACCGTTCCACCATCGAGAAGATCAGGCGCGAACTGGTGGGGTTCGGCGGGTTCTCGTTCTTCGGCGCGGCGGTCGCGGTCGCGAACGCACGGGGCCTGTCCGTGATCGAGACTCCGATCATCTTCCGGCCTCGTCTCGGCGGCGACTCGAAACTGCGCGCGGGGCAGGTGACGCGCGCCGTGCGCGACCTGCCGATGATCCGTTCGGTGTCGGGCATGGTCGCGCGCCGCGAGAAGGGATTCCTCGGTGCAGCCCATGGGCACGCGTCACCCGCGGAGTACAACGCATCACGCGAGCTGGAGGTTCTCTCGAACACGCCGACATCCACGCGCATCATCGTCGACGAACTCCTTCCTCGCATCGGTGCAACAGTGGTGGAGGTCGGGGCTGGTCTCGGGTCGGGGCTGGTCTCGGTCTCATCACCGGGCAACTGGTGCAACGGGGCCGCACGGTGACGGCACTGGAGCCGGACCCGAACCTGTTCGGACGGATCAACGAACGCGCGGCCGGTGCGGAGACGCACAACTGCACCCTGGCCGGGTTGCCGCAATCCGCCGTCTTCGACACGGCGCTCTACGTGAACGTGCTGGAACACATCGGGGACGACATCGCCGAACTCGTCGAGACGCGGAAGCATCTCGCACCGGGTGGCAACGTGGTGATCTTCGTCCCGGCGATGCCGAGCCTCTACGGGACGATGGACGAGGTGTCGGGACACTTCCGCCGGTACCGCCGCGCCGAACTCACGTCGGTTCTCGAACGAGCCGGTTTCACGGTGGACCTGATCCACGGCTTCGATGCGGTCGGCATCCTGCCGTACTGGCTGTCGTACCGCATCATGCGCCGCTCCACGCTCGGGGGCACGGCGGTGGGTCTGTACGACAAGGTCATCATCCCGCTGTCGAGGCTCGTCTCCCGCGTGACCCGCCGCAGGGGCCCGGGCAAGAACCTGATCGCGGTGGCCTCGCCGCGGCCGTGAACGTCTCGGTACTGTGTCGGGCATGTCAGTTCTCACAGAATTCAAGGACAACGTCCTCACCGTCACGATCAACCGTCCCGACGCCGGCAACGCACTGAATGCCGAGGTGGGCGAGGGCCTCATCGCTGCCTTCAAGCGCGCCGAGGACGATGACGTGCGTGCGGTGATCCTCACGGGGGCAGGGGAGAAGATCTTCTGTGCGGGCATGGACCTGAAGGCGTTCGCCTCCGGTGTCGGGGTGGACAAGATCGGCGCGGGCATGAGCGCTCTCGACACGTGCAAGAAGCCGTTGATTGCGGCGGTGAACGGCCACGCACTCGCCGGGGGTTTCGAACTGGTGCTGAAGTGCGACATGGTTGTCTCCGTCGACGGCGTGCGTTTCGGAATTCCCGAGGTGAAGCGCGGTCTCTACGCGGCCGGCGGCGGCACGCGCCTCCCGCGCCGCATCCCGCTCGCGGTCGCACTCGAGATGGGGCTCACCGGTGACCCCATCACCCCGCAGCGCGCACTCGAGCTCGGTCTCATCAACCAGGTTGTGCCGCGCGAGGAACTCATCACGGCCGCGCAGGCGCTTGCCGCCCGCGTCACGGTGAATGGCCCGATTGCCGTCCGCTGGACGAAGGAACTCATGTGGGACGAGCTCGGCCAGCCCACCGCCGAGAAGGCTCGCGAGGCGACCGCGAAGGTGTTCAGCAGCGAGGACGCGAAGGAGGGTGCAACGGCTTTCGCCGAGAAGCGCCAGCCCGAATGGAAGAACCGCTGACCGACTGAACCGAGGTGCTGCCCGGCATGGTCAGCGCCGTGCGGCAGCCACGACGGCGTCGAAGAGTCCCTGGTTCGCGGGGTCCTCGTGCGCAGTGTCCTCTGGGTGCCACTGCACTCCGACCACCCATCGTTTCCCTGGGTGCTCGACCGCCTCGATCGTGCCGTCCGCCGTGGTCGCGATGACCCGCAGCGAGTCGGCGGGTGTGTCGATGGCCTGATGGTGGTACGACATCGCGAGCGGTTCGGTGGTGCACATCGCTGCCGCCACGCGCGAGCCGGCGACCACGCTGACCGGGTGCAGGACCCCGC
>JBEGJV010000002.1:0-38966 GCA_041184385.1 Actinomycetota bacterium | reverse complement strand
ACGTCCTTGCGGCGCCGGCGGAGCGCCGGCGGCAGGAACAGGGCCGCGCCGACCGCGAAGAGGATCGGAACAACGATCAACCATGTGGCGATATTTGATTCCTTGGTGAACTTCCGCACGGTCACACCGAGTGTGAACGTGACCTTGTCCTTGCCCTTTTCCTTCGTGGTGATTGCCACGCGGTGGGCGCCGGTGGGCACGTCCTTCGGGATCACGACGATCGTCTTGAGCGTGCCGCTCGGCCCCACTGTGGCCGTCCCGATGCGAATCGGCGTGGAGAACATCCACATCTCGACGTCGGTCCCCGGTTCGAACCCGGCGATCTTGATGGCGACACGGGCCCCCGGCTCGAGAGTCACGTTTCCTTCCGAGTCGAGTGCGAGGGTCCTGCCGTTCGAGTCGACGGACGACACCTCGGCACTCATCGCACCGACCGAGATGACCACCTTGTTGTCACGCCGCGACACGGTGGCTTTCTCCACCTTTCCGTCCTTCGTGACGGCGGCCTGTCCCGTCTCGACAACCGGCACGGCCGGCACCGGAACGGTCGTCGTGGTCGGGCCGGGGGCCGCAGTTGTCGACGTTGTCGTCGCACCCGTCTGGCCGTTGACCTTCGCACCGCTCGCGGCGCCCTTCAACGGAACTGTTGTCTGCGGGACGGTGACGGTTCCGGAGAGAACCGACGACGGGGATGCCGACGCGGCAATCGTTGTTGTTGTGACCGGGTTGTTGATGACGATCTGGAGAACCGGTGCCGCGGTGGTGGTCGTGGCGGGAACCGTGGTGGTTGTGCTTGTCGTCGTGGTGGTGGGTATCGGTGTCCAGTCCGCATAGAGCGTGACGTCCGAGTTCGTCGAGTACGTGCTGCCGCCCGCTGCGTAAGCGGTGCCCGACCCGTCAGCTGCGGTGTTCCAACCCCCGAACGTGTACCCGGTCCTCGCGAGGGTCCCCGTGTTGCCGGCAACCGACGCGGCGGCACCACCTGACGTGTAGCTGCCGTTCGCCGGTACCGAGCCCGATGTGGCGCCGTTCGCGTTGTACGTGATCGTGTACGTGACGGGATAGAAGGTGTTCACCGTCGCGTTGTAGTTGGCCAGGATGTCCGCTGCGCTGAGGACACTCGTGTAGGCGAGCACGGAACTGATGTTGCCGCCGAAACTGTAGGCAGGCGCGTCCTGGCCGTTGCCGATCCACGTCTTGCCGTCCGCGGAGCACGTCAACGAGTTCCCCGCGTTGCCCGTTCCGGTCGTCTTCAGGACACCGTTGATGTAGAGCTTGATCTGGCCGGTGGACTTCTCGCGTGTTGCCGCGACATTGACCCAGGTGTTCGTGTTCACGGAATCCGTGGTGGCGAACGTCGCGTCGTTCGGACCCGCACCGAAGGCGAGTTTTCCTCCGCTGTTGACTCCGAGTCCCCAGTCGTTGGCACCGCCGCCGCACTCGGACGCCATGATGTAACTGGTCGTGTAGTGCGCCGTGTTGTAGCCCACCTGGCTCGTCTTGATCCACGTCTGCAGGGTGAAGTTGTCCGTGAGGAAGTTGCCGTTCACTGAGATCTTGCTGGCCGTGCTCGAGGTGTTGCCCACGTAGGCACGCGTGAACGAGAACGACTTCGGACCCGAGGAATCGAATGTGGGGAGGGGGCTGCCCGCGAGCGTGCCGTTGCGGCCGGCGGTGCTCAGGTCGGTGACCGTGGTGCCGCTCCCCGGGTAGGAGGCATTGAGGTTCGGGTCGAGGTTCAGCACCAGGTCAGTCGCGACGATGCCCGAGGTGATCGCGGAGGCCACGGGCGCGAACGGGACCACCAGCATGGTCGCCCCCATGAGAGCCGCCGACATGGCCGCAACCACCGCTCGTCTTGTCCAATTGACCTTGCGCATAAGACAACGATACATCCAACAGGCCTTGACTGTTTGTTAACAGTCTGTGACGGTCGGAACAGTCCTGCGGCTGAGAACCTTGGTTGCCCTACCCCTGGCCGGGGAACTTGTACACGATGTCGGCGAAGGAATCGGCCGCGAAGAAATACAGCAGCCTCAGGGGTTCCGCGCCGGTGTTCACCGACATGTGCTCCACGTTGCCCGGGATGAACACCGCGTCGCCTGTGGTCACAGGTGTCGATTCCCCCTCGATAACCACCTCACCGGTGCCCGAGAGGAAGAAGTAGACCTCGGCCTGTTCGTGGGTGTGACCGCGCGGCGGCCGCGGCGCACCCACCGGCACCTCGGCAATCCCCACCGTCAGACCACAAGTGTCGGTGCGGTCGGAGCTGAACAGCGTCCACCAGTCGACATGACCTGTGACGTCATCGCGCCACGCCTCCGTCTCGCAGTCCGATGCCCGGCGGAACACCGCCTTCTTTCCCGCACCGGTCATCTCGCGTGCCCTTGTCAGGTCAGCCGCGGCCGACCATGCCGCCACCGACGCTGATCGCAGTCACGTGGTTGATGATCGTCGGCATCAGGAACATGCGCAGCCGCGTCAGCGCCTCGTCGGCCTTCGTCTCCCCTGCTCTCTGGAGAACGTCGAGGTCCGAGATGGTGTCCTGCAGCGCATAGCCGAGCTTCTGGTGTGCGGCGCGGACAGGCTCCTGGTCGACCGGCACCGGCACATCCGTCAGCGACCCGAGAGTCGATGCGCGGGCGCGGATGCGGTCGGCCTCCTCCCCGCTGACTCCGTGCAGCAGCGCGGCGACATCGCGCAGCGTCTGCGTCATCTGGTTGTGCTCCTCGGCGATCGTCCTGTCGAACACCGGCAGAACCTGGCGGATCTCCTGCAGCAACGACTGCATCATCGCCGCAGTGGCGACCGCCTTCGGGTTGTTGAGGAACGGCATGATCTCGTTGTTCAACGCGATGATGAACCCCTCGAGGAGATCGTCGACTGTGGGGACTGTGTTCATGCTGTTGCTCCTGGGTACTGCATCAACTGCGCCATGGCGGGCAGTGCGGGCATGCTCGACTGGGTGAGATAGAGCGGGAGAAGCAACAGGTGCTCCTTGCGCATGCGTCGCGCAACCGACTGGTGGACGGGCACTGCGATGTTGGCCGTGCCGAACAGGGTGAAGTAGCCGAGCTCCTCCGGCGTGATGTCGAGGCCGGTCAGCTGGTTGTAGTACGCGAGGAAGCCACCCTCCTTCTTCGGGTAGCTCATGACGGAGGTGTTGCTGAGAATGTCCATCAGCACCATCCAGCCGAGGTCCTCGCGCGGGTCGCCGATGCGGCTGTTCTCCCAGTCGATGAGTGCGGTCACCTTGCCGTCGGCGTACAGGAAGTTCGCCGGGTTGAAGTCGCCGTGGACGACCGACAGCTTCATCGGGCGCGGCTTCAGACGACGCAGCGTGAGGAAGGAGTCGAGCAGGATCATCATCGTGGGGTCCCACGCGATCGTCTGGTACTCGCGCAGGTAGTAGTCGAACGTGGTGTCCATGTACTCGTCCCATGATCCGGCACGCACGCCCACGCCCCGTGGGTCCACGAGAGCACCGTTCGGGTCGACCTTCGCGATGTCCACGGAATGGAGGTCGACGAGAACCTCGCACAGATGCCTGATGACGTCCTCGGTCTGGTCCTCGTCGGGTCCGCCGTTGAAGAGTGCCGACGTCTGGCCGCTCCCCTTCGCACGTTCGAGGATCATCGCTGGCTCACCGAACGGTGCGGGATCCAGTTCGTACCCGTAGCTGCGGCTCACGGGGACGTTCGTCAGCGTGCGGATTGCCTCGATCAGGTCGTGTTCCACCGCACGACTCGTGTTGAGAATGGCCTCTACTTCCGGCGGGTTCTTGCGGACGATCAACGGAAGTGTCTCTTCCACACCGTTGCGTGTGACCCTGACGTCACACTTGAACGTCTCGCGGGAGAACCCGCCGGGAATCGGCTGGAGCTCCTCGATCTCGATGTGCGTGATGCCGGGCTCGACCCTCTTCATCAACGCAAGAATTGCTTGCTCCATCGACAACCCCCACAGTCGCAGTGGGCAGACGCTAGAACTACACCGTGAACATGTCAAACGCGCAGCACCCACTCAGGATCCGGGGTGCGCTCGGGTCGCCGTACTCGCTGAAGATGCGTGCGGTCATGCGTTACAGGCACATCCCCTTCAAGTGGGTGCCGCAGGGCTCGAAGTGGGACGACCTTCCGCCGTTCCCGCTGATCCCCGTCATTGCGTTCCCCGACGAGTCCGGCAACTACGGCGATGCGCAGATGGACTCGAGTCCCCTCATCATGCGGCTCGAGTCGATGTTCGAGGGCCGCAGCCTCGTTCCGAAGGACCCGGTCATCGCGTTCATCGACTACCTCATCGAGGACTTCGCCGACGAGTGGGTGACGAAGGCGATGTACCACTACCGCTGGTACTACGACGAGGCCATCAACAAGGCGAAGCACCTGCTGCCGCTCGACAGCGACCAGCAGACGCCGTCGCACAAGTGGGAACGCATGCAGAAGTTCATCTCGGAGCGACAGATCGGCAGGCGCGCACTCGTCGGTTCGACCGAACAGAACAGGGCACCCATCGAGGAGTCCTTCATCCGCATCCTCCACATGATGGAGAACCACCTCGAGAACATGCCGTTCCTCCTCGGCGAGCGACCGGGCCGGGGTGACTTCGGGTTGTTCGGCCAGATGACGGAGTTGCTGCGCTGGGACCCGGTGTCAGTTCGTCTCGGCATCGAGCACTCGCCGCGCATGGTGAACTGGGTCGACCGCACCGATGACCTGTCCTGGTGGGACGTCGACGGAGACAACGGTTGGGTCACGCGCGACACGATTCCCGGGACGACGCTCGCACTTCTGCCGGAGATCGGTCTCACGTACGCGCCGTTCCTGCTGGCGAACGATGCAGCCATCGCCGCCGGCGACGAGACGTTCGAGTGCGTCATTGACGGACACCCGTACAGCCAGGGAACGTTCGTGTACCAGCGCAAGTGCCTGCAGTGGATCCGCGAGCAGCACTCGATGCTCACCGCGACCGACAGGGCCGACGTCGACGGGCTCCTGCGCGGAACCGGTTGCGAGGTCCTCTTCTCGTAACGAGAACCCGGCGCGGTACGCGCGTACCCCGCACGACACAAGAGGACATCCGTGCCTGTTCGCCGGCGCGCACTCTCCGTACGTTGCTCATCTCACATCGAATGAGTCCCGGCAGGAGAGCACCGTGAAGACACTGGAACCCACCCGACCCGCAGAGTTCCTCACGAGGGCGATCCACCCGGCCCAGAAACAACTGTCCGTCGGCATCCTCAGCACGTACCCGCCGACGGCCTGCGGGCTCGCGACTTTCTCCGCCGCACTCGTCTCCGGTCTCGCCAGGTCGGGCGTGACTGACATCGGGGTGGTGAGTGTCGGCGACACCGACCACCTGACCGACGTGCCGCTTGTCGTCGGCCAGTTGATGCCGCGCGACGCACTCTCGATCTCCCGGGTGTCCCAGATCCTGAACCGGTACGACATCGTGATCATCCAGCACGAATACGGCATCTACGGCGGGGCCGACGGCGACGAGGTGCTCGAGGTGATGCGCAGGCTCACCGTGCCGACGATCGTCACCCTCCACACCGTGCCACTGCAGCCGACTGCCCACCAGAAGCGCGTGCTGGAGGCGGTCGTCAACGAGTCGTCGGCCTCGGTCACGATGACATCAATTGCACGGCAGCGCCTGCTCTCCGTGTACAGCGTGCAACCGTCGCGAGTGGTGACCATCCCGCATGGTGCGACCATTCCAGCGCCGGTGGCCCCCACGAACGAACCAACCCCTCTGGTTCTGACGTGGGGGCTGCTCGGACCGGGCAAGGGCATCGAGTGGGTCATCGATGCCCTTGCCCTGCTCAAGCACGAGGTGCCACCCGTGAAGTACGTGGTGGCGGGCCAGACGCACCCGAAGGTGCGCGCCCAGTTCGGCGAGTCGTACCGCCGGATGCTGCAGGACAAGGTCTCCTCGTACGGGCTCGATGACTGGGTCACGTTCGACTCGCAGTACCGCTCGCTCGGGTCACTGCTGCGTCTCGTCGCCCAGTCGACGTGCGTCGTCCTCCCGTACGAGTCCGTCGACCAGATCACATCGGGTGTCCTGGTCGACGCGATCGCGGCCGGGCGACCGGTCGTGGCCACCGCGTTCCCTCACGCGGTGGAACTTCTCTCCGGTGGCGCGGGGATTCTCGTCCCGCCACGCAACCCGGAGGCACTCAGCAAGGCACTCCGCAAGGTCGTCACCGACCCGTTGGCTCTGCGAACGATGGCCGACAGGGCGGCCGACCTCGCACCGATGCACAACTGGACGACGGTCGCCACCTCGTACAAGAAACTCGGGGCGTCACTCATCCCCCGCTCCGCCCCCTCACTGGAGGCCTGGGCGTGACGATCCCCATCGCATCGCGGCCGATCACCATGCGGCACCTCATCACGATGACCGACGACCGCGGGATCTTCGAGCACGCGAAGTTCGCCCAGCCCCGTTACAGCCACGGCTACTGCACAGACGACAACGCACGGTTGCTCGTCGTCGCATCACGCGACAAGGGTCGTTCATTCGCGTCACGCAGCATGGCCCACATTGCGATGCGGTTCCTGATGGACGCACAGTGCGATGACGGCGGCATCCGCAACCGCATGAGCATCGAACGCATCTGGATGGACGAGTCGTGCACGCACGACTGCTGGGGCCGTGCGCTGTGGGGCTTCGGCACCGCGGTGTCCCACAACCATGACAACGTCCTCACCCACCAGGGACTGATCGGATTCGAGAAGAGCGCCCGGCTCCGGTCAACTTCGATGCGCACGATGGCGTTCGCCGCCCTCGGTGCTGCCGAGATCGTCGGCAAGGACCCCGCCAATCCCGTGGCGGTGTCACTGTTGCGTGACGCGGCCGATGTCCTCGCGTCGGCACCCGAGGCAACCACCTGGCTGTGGCCGGAAGCCCGGCTCACCTACGCCAACGCCGTGATCCCCGAGGCACTGATGGCCATCGGGCACGCAATCGACGAGCCGCAGCTGCTGCACTACGGGCTCGATCTCCTCTCGTGGCTCGTCACCCACGAGAGCCACGAGGACCATTTCTCCGTCACCCCGACGGGCGGCCGCGGACCCACGGACACAAAACCAGCGTTCGACCAGCAACCGATCGAGGTCGCTGCGATCGCGGACGCCGTGGTGCGTGCGTGGCGACTGACTGGTGACACCAAGTGGCGCGTCGCGCTCGACCGCGCCATCCACTGGTTCCTCGGGCACAACGACACCGGCGCGATCATGATCGACCCGATGACCGACGGTTGTTACGACGGGCTGCAGGAGAACGGCGTCAATCGCAACGAAGGTGCGGAGTCGACACTCGCGATGATCTCCACCATGCAGTACGTGTCCACGAACGGCACGTCCCCCGCATGACGCATGGCCCACTGGAACTCGGCCCACCAAGTCTCGCGCGCCGTCAGGAGCTCAGGCTCCAGCCCGACCCGTCACGCATCACGGTGAAGCTGTTCGTTGCCGGCCAGGAGGACTTCGGGCCCACACAGAGCAGGACGAGCGCCGTCATCCGGCGCGTCATGGCGCTCAGCGAGGCCGAGGTGAAGGCCTCCCTTGCTGCCGTCGACCGCGACTTCGCCGAACGACACACCGATTTCGACCAGTGGCTCGACATCAACGCCCACCGCGCGTTGCACAGGGTGGACCCGAAGGTGCCGCTGTCCGAGGACCGGTGGCGATTGATCGGTGCGTGCTTCACCCACGAGTTCGCAGTGGAGGGTGCGGCACTGTGCAACCCGTCGGCAGTCGTCCACCCGGACCAGGACGGTGTCCCGGATGGATCGGCGCGGTTCGTGATGAGCGTCCGGTGCATCGGCGAGGGGCACCGATCATCTGTTGGGTTCCGCACCGGCACCATCGACGCGTACGGCGACGTGGTCATCGACGAACCGCTGCAGTGCCTCTCCACCGGCGCCGTCAGCGAGGCAGTGCTGGCGAAGGCCGGATTCCGTGGCCTGCTCCAGGAGCAGTTCAACTTCGGGGAGAACGCGCGCGCAGTGCTGTCGAACCTGCGCGACACGTTCACACCTTCCGACCTAGAGGAACAACTGAACGTGCTGCTGCACGACCGCGACACGTTCCGCAACGTGGAGGAGACGATGCATCACTTCCGTGATCTCGCCGAGCGGTCCTACCTCGTCACGTTCCCGGCGGGGACCAACCAATCCGAACGTCTGCTGTGGCCGCACGCGGAGGCCGAGTCGCGCGGCATGGAGGACATGCGGTTGACCGCCTTCACCGAATCGGACGGCTCGCCGACCTACTTCGGCACGTACACCGCGTTCGACGGCGTGAACATCGCCCAGCAGGGGGTGCAGACGGACGACTTCTCCCGGTTCCGTGCCTTCCCCATCACCGGGCCCGCTGCGAACGGCGGCAAGGGCCTCGCGCTCTTCCCCCAGCGCATCGGCAACATGTACACGGCGCTCGTCCGGCCGGACTTCGAGTCGAACCACATCGCGTTCAGCCCGACCGTCGAGTACTGGGAGTCCTCCACGATGCTGCAGGTGCCGGCGCGACCGTGGGAGGTCATCCAACTCGGCAACTGCGGGGCACCCATCGCGACAGAGGCGGGGTGGCTCGTCATCACGCACGCCGTCGGTCCTTTCCGCACCTATTACCTCAGCGCGATGCTGCTGGACCGCGACGACCCGCAGCGCGTGATCGGCACCCTCGACCAGCCACTCCTATCCGACCACGCGGGACCGCGATGGGTACGTGCCGAACGTCGTGTACTCGTGCGGTTCGATGGTCCACGGTGACCACGTGATGATCCCGTTCGGCATCGCGGACCAGTCGATCGGGTTCGCCACGGCGGAACTGGGCGACCTCCTGGAGCGCCTGACCCGCTGAGCCGGACATCGGGGATCTCCGTCACCCGCATTACGATTCGGAGATGGCAGCGGGCAGGAAACCGAGGAACCCGGTTCCGAACGCGAGCTCCGCCCGCCAGGCAATTCTCGAAGCCACGGTCTCCGCGATCGATGCCGGCGGCGAGGCCTCCGTGCGGATCATCGAGGTCGCAAAGGAAGCCGGCGTCACGCAGGGGATGATCTCCTACTACTTCGGGGACAGGGAGGGTCTCGTCGCGGAGGCACACCTCATGAGGTTCCGCACGACGGTCGACCAGGACACTGACTTCCTCGTGTCGGCGGTGGAAAGTGCGCGCGACATCGACCACTTCTATTCGATTCCTATTCGATTCTCAAGGTCATCACGCGCGAGGTCGTGAAGGTGTCGCGCAGCTCCAGCAGGATGGCACGGGTGGTCATCATCGGTTCCTCCGTCGGGCGGCCCGACCTGCACGAGACGGTGACCGCGACCCAGTCCGAACTCGTCGACCAGCTCGAGCGGGTGGTGATCATGGGCACCGAGCGGGGTTTCATCCGCACCGACCGGAACCCGCGCGCGATCGCCGAGTTCATCAGCGCGTACACGCTCGGTCTGGTTGTGGCAGACATGGACCCGTCGCGACCGGATGACGAGGAGCTCGCGCTCGTCATCGACTCGTTCATGCTGTCGATGCGGCCCGACTGAGCAGCGTCATCACGAACCGGTCAGTTTGAGTATCGGGTGCCCCATCACCGTGCCGACCTCCGCGTAATTCTCCGCAACCAACGAGCCCAACCGCCCCGAGGGATCACACCTCCGCGCCGACTGCACCTGCACCACGTACTCGGGCCGCGTGTCACTGCCCATCCAGTCATAGAGCATCGGCAGGGCCTCCGGTGTGGCCGCGAAATACGCGAACCAGCTGTACCGGAACGGTGGTGCCTGGTCGATGAGTGCGTAGAGCGCCGAGCTCGCGCACATCGCCCACACCGTGCCGTGACCGGGGTCGTGGTCGGCGAACCAGTCAGCAACGTGCTCGTTCAGCACGATGCGCGTGTCGTCATCGAGTTCCGCCGCCACCTCGTTGTCGCCCATCCGCACCGCGCGCGCGGTCTCGACGAACGGGACCACGAGCGATGCGGCAACCACCGCGGCGATGACGGCCTTCGTGCGGATCCGCGAGAACGTGGTCCCGACGACCGTGGCGAACGGGAACATGAGGATGACCCAGTAGTGACGGTGGAACAGCCCGCCCATGAGGAACGCACCGATGGCGGCGATGCTCCAGGCCGAGAGCACGATGACCGCGCGGACGTGGGTGCGTACCATCCGGGCAAAGAGTGGGACGGCGCACACCAGCGCCACCACCACGATCGGTGCGACGATGCGCCCGGTCTCCCTCAGTTTCGGCCAGTCGGCCGAGGCAAGAGCGCTCGCGTGCTCGATGCGGACACCCGCCACCGCGTACCACCAGTCATGGAAACCGGTGAGTGACGCATGGACGAGCACCAGCCCGACGGGGACCGCCACCCCCGCACCGATCACGCCGGCGGACTTCGCGAAGTCGCGGAACTTCCACTTCTCATGGACGGCCGCGATGATCACACCCACGCACGCGGCGACGGTTGCGTCGAATCCGCTCTGCTTCAGCGTGACGGCGCAACCCGCGATGAGACCGCCGACGAACAACAACCGCAGGTCGGGCGCCCCCCTGCTCCAGCACGCAAGAAGGATCGCGGCACACCCGAGCGCACCGACGGCGCAGCTGAGCAGTTCCGCGTTGGCGATGAAGCCCTCGATCTGGGCGATGCTGAGCGCAATCCCCGTTGCCCACATCGTGGGCAGGCGCGCGGACTCACCGACAAGGGTCCATGCGATGTGCCCGCACGCGACCATCGCGAGACAGCAGGCGGCAAACGCGAGGAGCCTGATCCCGAAGGTGCTGCCCAGGCCGATCCTGTCGAGGATCCCGTACACCACGAGCAGACCCTGCGGTCTGTCCACCCACACCTTCCCGTAGAGATCGGCTCCCCTGAACCACGCGCGCGCGACGGCGAGGTACCCACCCTCGTCCGTTGTCATGGGGCTGAAGAAGAACCGCACCCGCATCGCCAGCACGACGAGAAATGGCGCCCATTTTCTCCACATCGACGTTCAGGCTATTGCGGCACCCTTCCGACTGCCGTGATGCGGTCACGTGCGTGGAACAATCAGGAACGACACACGTCCAGGGGGAACCATGAGCACACTCGACACAGGCACCAACGACCTTCTCGCGCGCATCGAGGGTCATGTCGCGATCATCTCGTTCAACAGGCCCGAAGCGCGCAACGCGCTGTCCGATGCGATGTACGCGGGATTCGATGCCGTCCTGCCGGTCATCGCCGCAGACGCGGACGTGAGGGTCGTCATGATCACCGGAGAAGGCGGCGCGTTCTGCGCGGGCGGCGACGTGAAGGGCTTTGCTGCCAGCCACAAGAACGCGGGTGCAGCACGGGCGACGAGCACCGAACAGGGCATCAACCGACTGCGCACCATCCAGCGCCAGGTCAGCCTTGCCATCCGCCGTCTCCCCCAGCCGGTCGTTGCCTCGTTCCCCGGCGCAGCAGCGGGTGCGGGCCTTTCCATCGGCTTCGCGGCGGACCTGCGCATCGCCGCCGAACGCGCGATCATCGTGACGGCGTTCGCCAACATCGGCGCGAGCGGCGACTTCGGAACGTCGTGGTTCCTCCCGCGCATCGTGGGCGAGGCGAAGGCCAAGGAGCTGATGTTCATGTCGCCGCGCCTCTCGGCACGTGATGCGCTGTCACTGAACATCGTGAACGCGGTCTTGCCGGACGACAACTACGAGCAGGCTGCGCTCGAGTGGTGCCACGAACTGGCATCACGTGCGCCAGTGGCACTGCAGTACATCAAGCAGAACATCAACCGTTCGCTCGAGGTGTCGCTCGAGACCGCACTCGACGCAGAGGCAGTCGCCATGGTGCGCACCATGGGCACCGCCGACCACCGGGAGGCATCCGCCGCGTTCGTGGAGAAGCGGCCCGCGAAGTTCACGGGCAACTGACCGCTACTTCGGGTCGGGCTCCCGCGGAAGACCGAGGGCACGCTCCCCGATCGTGTTCTTCTGGATCTCGTCGGTGCCGCCACCGAGCGACATGCGCGGCGAGTTCAGCACGTGGTACTGCCAGAACTCAGAATCGTCGTCGCGTTCGAACGCGATCATCGACGGATTGATTGCGGCCACGATCGATGCGGTGTGCCGTGCCTGCTTCGTGCGCCACAGCTTGCCGATGCTCGGGTGAACGCCGCGCCGCTTCGACAGCCACGTCATCACCATCTCGCCGGTGTGCGCGCGGGCGAGCTCCTGGCGCACCAACGGCTCCGCTGCGGCGCCCGTGCGAGCGGCAAGATCCAGCAGGAAATGCACCGGCAGGGCAGCCGAACCACTCGCCTTTCGCTCACCGTCGTCGCTGCCGGCACCGAGAGACGAGCGCTCGTGTGCCAGCAACTGCGTGGCCGCGCGCCAGCCGTCGTTCACTTCGCCGACCACCCAGTCCTTCGGCACACGCGCGTCAGTGAAGAACACCTCGTTGAACTCCGCGTGACCCGTCATCTGGCGCAACGGCCGGACATCCACACCGGGCTGCCTCATCGGCATCACCATCATCGTGATCCCGGCCTTGCCCGGTTGGTCACCGGTGCGCGCGAGAAGGATCCCGAGATCGGAATGATGCGCGCCGGACGTCCACACCTTCTGTCCGTTCACCACCCACTCGTCACCGTCGAGTACCGCCCGTGTCGAAAGGCTCGGCAGGTCACTGCCCGCGCCGGGTTCCGAGTAGAGCTGGCACCACACCTCGTCGCCGCGGAGTGCGGGCGGGATGAACCGCGCGCACATCTCGGGCGAGCCGTACTGCAGCATCGTCGGCACGGCCATGTTCAGGCCGATGCCGAACGTTCCCTCCTCCGACGGGACCCGACCCCGTGCCAGGCGCTGCAGGCGACGTGCACCGTCGGCGGGTTCCGCGCGGCCGCCGTACTCGACGGGGATGCCGAAGCCCGCGAGTCCGGCATCGAACAGTGCATTGCGCCACGCACGGGCACGCCCGACATGGGTGGCGGGCGCAGCGGCGAGGATGGCGGGCAGAGCATCGAAGAAACGCTCCACCTCGTCGTTGAACGAATCCCCCATCGGGCAGAGACTATGCGCCGAGAGTGCGGAAGAAGTCAGCCGGCGCGACGATGTCGTCACGGGTCAGCTGCTTCACGTCGGCCTTGCCGATGCCCGTGAGGGCGGAGTCGATGCCACCGCGCAGGAGGTCGAGCACGTTCTCCACTCCCGCCTGGCCGTTCGCGGCAAGACCCCACAGGTACGCGCGACCGATCATGACGGCCTTGGCGCCGAGCGCGACCGCCTTCACCACGTCACTTCCGCGGCGCACGCCACCGTCGAGCACCACGTCCAGCTGGTGACCCACCGCGTCGACAACGGCCGGGAGCGCACGGATGGATGCCGGCGTGCTGTCCAGGTTGTTGCCGCCGTGGTTCGACACCGACAGTGCGGTCGCGCCGATGTCGACGACGCGCTTCGCGTCGTCGACGCGGCAGACACCCTTGATCATGAACGGTCCGTCCCATTGCGACCGCAGCCACGCGAGGTCCTCCCATGTGGGGAGCGGCGTCGTCATCCACTCGTAGTACGCACCGAAGAAGGTGGGGGCCTTCTCGCCGGGCTTCGCCATGTTCGGTGCGGTGAGATCGGGGATCCTGAAGGTCTTGGCGAACTGCCACAGCCACCTCGGCTTCACGATCACCTCGGGTGCGAGCTTCACCGCGGCCTTCAGGTCGATCTTCTCCGGGATCCAGGGGCTGCCCCAGTCGCGTCCGTTGCTGAACGACCAGTCGAGCGTGACGATGATTCCCTTCGCCCCGGCTGCCTTCGCGCGCTCCATGCGCTGCAGCAGGGTGTCCCTGTCGCCGCACCAGTAGATCTGGAAGAAGGTCTTGTCGTTCGCGGCGGCGACGTCCTCCACGGAACGGCTGGCGAACGAACTGAGCCCCATGGCGATGCCGCGGTTCTGGGCGGCACGGGCGATGGCGACCTCACCTTCCGGGTGGACGGCCTGCACGCCGGTCGGCGAGATGATGACCGGCATCGACAGTTCCTGTCCCATCACGGTGACAGACATGCTGCGCTCGCGCGGGAGGTTCGCCATGTGCGGCGCAAAACCGAGATGGTCGAACGCACTGAGGTTGTCGGCGAGCGTGATCCCCTTCTCGGAACCCGCGACGAGTGCCCCGTACACCGACTTCGGCAGGCGCTTCTGCGCGCGGCGCTGGGCCTCTGCGACAGTCTCGAACCATGCATTTGCCATTGTGAAAACCTCCGGGGGCGGATGAAGGAGTGTACCTGTCGCCCGAAAATCCTCGCCCGGTCAGAGGAGGATGGCCAGCAGGTCCGCCGGTTCGCGGGCAATGGCTGACGCACCGGCCGAGGTCAGTTCCTCCTCGTCGCCGTATCCCCACAGCACGCCGACCGACCGCGTGCCCACCTCGACAGCGGCATCGATGTCGTGGTGCCTGTCCCCGATCATCCAGCATGCGTCGTTGTGCGGCCGTGTGCCGTGCTTGTCCTCGATGAACGCGAGTGCGTCCTCCAGCAGACGGGCCTTCGGCGTCGGCCGGTCCGGCTGTGGCCCGATGACCACCTCGAACAAACCGTGCATGTCGAGTGACCTCACGGCGATCGTCGCCTGGGTGACGGGCTTCGCCGTGACGACCGACAGAAGGAAGTGGTTCGCGAGTTCCTCGATCACGTCGCCGATCCCGTCGATGCGCGGGGTGTGCGGCAGGTGGTGCTCGGTGTAGATGCGCCGGTACTCGTGGATCATCCCGTCACTCAGCGACTCGTCCAGGCCGCGCGTGCGCAGGAGCACGGGCATCGTCAGTTGGAAGGCGGGACCGATGATGAACCGCTTCTCCTCCTCCGTCAGCAGGTCGGTCCCCATGGAGGACAGCACCTCGTTCAGTGCCGCGGTGATGCCCGCACCGGAATCCGCCAGGGTGCCGTCGAGGTCGAGGAAGAGGGCACCGCGCATGGACATCGCATGAACGATAGGCGTGCGCGAACCGCCTACCGTTGTTCCCGATGTCGGCGTCAACACTCCTGCTCGTCCTGGACCTCGTCGGGATCGCCGTGTTCGCGGCGTCCGGCGCACTCACCGGCGTGCAGAAACAGCTCGACCTCTTCGGCGTGGTGTTCATCGCCGGTGCCACCGCGCTCGGCGGCGGGTTCATCCGCGACGCACTCATCGGCGCAACGCCCGTGGCTGCTCTCGGTGACTGGCGATACCTCGTCACCCCCGCCGTCGTCGGAGTGGTCGGTTTCCGCGTTCACCCCACCATCGCGAGGCTCGCGAAACCGTTGGTCGTCCTCGATGCGGCAGGGCTCGGGTTGTTCGCGGTCGCCGGTGCGCGCAAGGCCATCGACCACGGCATCGGCACGGTCGGTGCGTGCGGCATCGGCATGATCACCGCCATCGGCGGCGGCATCATCCGTGACGTTCTCGTGCGCGAGATCCCCACCGTTCTCCACCGCGAGATATACGCGACGGCCGCGTTGATCGGTGCGGTCATCGTCGCGGTGGGTGATCGGTTGGGCGCACCCAACACGGTTCTCGCCGTCGTCGCCATCATCACGACATTCGTCATCCGTGTCGTAAGCCGCTGGCGCAAGTGGTCCGCACCCGTGCCGGCCGCGCGTGACAACTGAGACACATTCGTCCTCTTACTTTCGCGCGCATGCGGGCGTACCGTTCAATGCATGGGAAGCAACGAAAAGAAAAAGCGCATCGTCATCGGCGTGGACGGCTCGGCCAACTCGCAGAAGGCGATCGCGTGGGCCGTCGACAACGCACATTCCGGGGACACACTGGTGCTCCTCACGGGCTGGCACCCGGTGATCCCCCCGCCGGAGATGGCGGTCGCCTACTCCGACGACGACACATCGATGCGCACGGTGCTCGAACAGGAGACGGTGAAGGCACGCAAGCTGGCCGAGGGCACCGGACTGAACGTCGAGTCGAAGTTTGCACATGTCGACCCGCGCACCGCACTGATGGACGAGGCATGCGACCTGATCGTCATCGGCTCACGGGGACACAGCGGCATCGCCGGACTCTTGCTCGGCTCCACAACCGATTACGTCGCCCGTCACGCCAAGGTGCCGGTCGTCATCGTCCCCGTCAAGTAAGTACGGTGGGGCGATGCCCCTCGACCCCATTGAACCGACAGGCATCGACCTCACCACGCTGTCGCTGTGCGACTACGCGAACGTGCGCGAGGGCCTGCTCAACATCACGAGCGGCGGCATCACGCGGATCGCGGTGCACCACGGGTTCCCGGCAGAGATCGAGGCACACATTGCGATGTCTGTGTACGTGCACCCGCACCGCGTGGGCGAGGCTCACACGGGCCGTGTCGTGCTGCGCTACCCCGACACTGCCGAGGACATCGCACGGATCGACTTCGAGTTCAACGTGGACGCCGAACGGAACCCGGGCGAGGGGCTGAACATCCCGTTCGCGCTTCCGCTGCGTGCCGTCACGTTCCCTCACGCGGGCCAGGTGGACATCTCGGTGAGCATGGACGACGCACCGGCCGGCCTACTCACGTTCTGGGTGATCGACGCCGCGGTCTGACCCGGGGAACGGCAAAGGGCCGCCGGCCCGGAGGCCGACGACCCTTCGTTGGTGGGAATGGGATATGGCGTCCGGCGTCTAGGCGCGCAGACCCTTGTTGACCATGGAGATGATGGCGTCCTTCAACGGCGCAATACCGAGGAGCACCATCGCGTTGGCGGTGTAGGTCATCCAGTCGTCACTGAAGTTCACTCCCCATCCGGAGATGAGGTTGATCTTCAGGTACCACACGATGGCGACGGCGATGATGAGGCCGAGGTGGGTTCCGATGACGGGAATCTTCTTGATCGGCCCGTGGACCTGGACGACCCCGAGAATCGACTCGATGACGGCCACGGCGTGAGCCAGGACGATGGATGTGAGGAGCAGGGCTCCGAGTGTGTACATGTTGGATGTATCCCCCATTTCTGCGGACGAGTCCGCATGGGGGAACCTAAATGTGCCTTTGTGAAAAGTGGTGGATTTCCGCCCGATCCCCTGGTGCACAAGGGTTACGTCGCCCCGCAGGGGCGGTCGGGAGCGAGACTCTTCGGGGTCCTGACGTCCCGGCGTTCGGTTCGGACAGCTCAGTGACCGTGTCGGGCGAGGGCGGCCTGGATCTCGGCCTCGGCGGCGGCGCGGCCTTCCCAGCCCTTCACCGTGGTGTCCTTGTTCGGCTCGAGCAGCTTGTACACCTCGAAGAAGTTGCCCACTTCGTCGAGAAGGTGCTCGGGCAGGTCATCGATGTCGACGTAGTTCGCGAACCTAGGGTCGTGTGAAGAAACGCAGAGCACCTTCGCGTCGGGCCCTTTCTCGTCTGCCATCCAGAACACCGCCACAGGTCGCACCCACACGTGACAGCCAGGGAACGTGGGCTGGCTCAGCCACACGAGTGCATCGAGCGGGTCGCCGTCCTCACCGAGCGTGCCGGGGAAGAAGCCGTAGTCCAGCGGGTACTGCGTGGCGGTGAACAACGTGCGGTCCAGCCAGATGGCGCCCGTCTCGTGGTCCATCTCGTACTTGTTGCGCGACCCCTGCGGGATCTCCACCACCATCTCGACTTCCAGCACGTGCACTCCTTCGATGTCCCACACAGGGCTATCGGCTTCCCGCCCGACACACAACCACGGGCCCGTTATTCCAGCAATCCCGTGACGTCCTCGAGCGTGACGGTCCCCGCATCCAGGTTCTTCGGCAGTTTCACGTTGCGCCCGTTCCAGCGGATGTACGGGCCGTAGATGCCGCGCAGCACCTCCACCTGGTGCCCGCCGTGCTCACCGAGAACGCGCGGCTCCCTGGTCTCGAGCAACCGTGCGAACGCCACGTCGGGGGTCAGTTGGTCGAGTTCCGTCTCGTCGGCGATCGACACTGTCTTCTTGCCGCACGCAAGGTACGGACGGCCGACGGTGCGGCCCCGTGACTTGTACGCACGGCCGGCGCGCAGCACCACTTCCTCGCCGAGCGTCGGGTGCATGCCGAATGACAGGACCGGCGTCTTCTTCGGGTCGAACAGCGTCTTGCCGTTCACGATCAATTTCTCGAGCGGAGTCCACGTGCCGTCGCCGGCCGACCAGAACGCAGCCAGCAGGTTCTCGTACTCGAGATCGCCGGCGACGACGTCGTTCAACCGGTCCTCCATCTGGCTGGTGAACCGGTAATCGATGAGTTCCGCGAAGCAGATTCCCATCACCTGGTCAACGGCGAACGCAGAGATGGTGGGGATCAGCGCTGGGTCGCCCTTCTTCGACCACACGTAGCGCAGCCGCAGTGACTGCATGATCGCCGTGTACGTGGACGGACGACCGATGCCCTCCTCCTCGAGCGCCTTGATCAGGGTTCCCTCGGTGTACCGGGCAGGTGGCCTGGTCGCGTGGGCAACCGCGGTGAACTGATCCGCCGTGCACGGCTGACCCACGGTGAATGCGGGCATCGGCGGTTCCTCCTCCGTCTGCGGCACGTAGACCAGACGGAAACCGGGCACTTCGATGACGGTGCCGGACGCGGTGAACACGCACTGCTCCCCCGCACCTGCCGCCGTGACCGCGAAAGAGACGGTCGTCGTGGTTCCCGTCGCGTCGATCATCTGTGACGCGACCGTTCGCCGCCAGATCATCTCGTAGATGCGCTGTGCGTTGGTGCCCACGCCCTTGACCGAGCGTCGAGACATGTTCGTGGGCCGCAGGGCCTCGTGGGCCTCCTGGGCGTTCGACTTCTTCGCCTTCGGGTGACGGGCCTTCTCGGGCACGTTCTCCTCACCGAACAGCTGGATTGCCGTCGCACGCGCCGCGGCGATCGCCTGCGGTGCCATGTGCGGGCTGTCGGTGCGGGGGTACGTGATGTGACCGGCCTCGAACAACGACTGCAGTGCGGACTGCGTTGCCTTCGAACCGAGCTTCAGCCTGCTGGCGGCGTCCTGCAGCATCGACGACGTGATGTACGGGAAAGGAGCGCGGCGGCGGTACGCCTTCGGTTCGACCGAGACAACGGACACCGCGGCACCCTCGAGCCGGCGCACCAGATCGGTTGCGGTCTCCGCACCGAGCACGAGCACACCGGACTTCGGCTTCCCCGCGGCATCGAAGTGACGTGACGCGGCCACCTCGGAGCCGTCAACGGTGCGCAGCGAGGCAGTGACCGCGGGATCCCCCGTGACCGTCATGTCGATGCCGTGGTACTCGGACACGACGAACGCCATGCGCTCCTTCTCGCGCTTCACCACCATGTGCAGTGCGGGGCTCTGCACACGGCCGGCAGCGAGACCGGGACGCACGGTGCGCCACAGCTCCGGCGAGAGATGGAAGCCGTACACGTGGTCGAGCACACGGCGTGACCGTGCCGCCATGACGAGACGCTCGTCGATGACGGTGGGGTTGGCCATGGCCTCGTTGATTGCGTCTGCGGTGATGGCGTTGAAGCGGACGCGCTTCACCGGCACGGTGGGCTGCAGGAACTCGACGGCAAGGTGACCGATCATCTCGCCCTCCCTGTCGGCGTCGGTCGCGATGATCAGTTCGGACGCTCCGTCGAGTTGCTTGCGCAGTTCGGCGATCGTCTTCGCCCCCTTCTCCGTCAGCCGGTACTGCACGGCGAACGCGTGCTCGATGTCAACGGCGCCCTTCCTCTCCGGCAGGTCGGCGAAGTGACCGCGTGTCGAGGCCACGACGAAGCTCGGGCCGAGGATTTTCTGGATGGTCGCCACCTTTGTCGGTGACTCCACGATGACTAGTGAGTAATTCATGGCCGCTCTTATACAGGTGCCCTGTTCGCAGATCCGGGGTTCTGCCGTCTGGAACCCTTGCGCCACATGGTCCGAAAAAAATCCCCTTGTGCGCTGACGCGCACACGCGTCGCGCGCGCCCACGTGCGCGTGCGCGCGTGCGTGCGTGCGCGCGCACGCGAGGAAAGAGAGGAACCGTCGCGGTCAGCGCACCACTTTCACCGTGACGTACCGCGTGGTGACACGACCCGTGCGCGGCACCATCACCACCCGCACCCTGCACGTGCCGACAGAAGTGCCGCGCACGGAACTTCCGACGAACCGACAGCGCGTGGTTCCCGACGTGATGCTGATCCGCATCGTGCCCTGCGACTTTCGCGGGATGGACAGTCCTGCGGCGGCAGCGATGCGCGCGGCGGTGACGGTGCGCAGTCTCTTCACCGTGAGCGTGCGCGATGTGCCAGCGGCGAGCGCAGTCGTCTGCGAGTCCCCTGCCGGCGTGGTGGACGTGGTCGAGGTGGTCGGTGCGGCAATGGTCGGTGACGTCGCGGGGGCTGCGGGTGTGGTGCCGGCCGTGGAAGCCGGTGCCGCGGTGGTCGTGGTGGTGGAGACGGTGAGCGACGATACGGTGGCCGCCGCGGCGCGGTCGGTCTGGTCGTTCACGCCCAGCTGGCCGGCGGCATTCGCTCCCCAGCACTGCACGGCCCCCGTCACGATCACCGCACATGCATGGTTCGCACCGACGGCAAGATCAAGAACGGTGCCCGCGAGCCCGGTCACTGCAGAGGGCGCCAGCACGTTCGATCCCGTCGTGCCGTTGCCCACCTGTCCGGAGGCACTGCTGCCCCAGCACAGCACGGTGCCTGCCGTCATCAGCGCGCACGCATGGCTCGTACCGGTCACCACCTTGTCGATGCTGCCCACCACGGACGTGGCTGCGGGTGCACCCGTGGTGAGCGGCGTGGTGGAACCGCGGCCGAGCTGGCCGTTCGCGTTGTTGCCCCAGCACGACGCCGTCCGGTCCGTGAGCGTCACGCACGTGAACTGCGTCCCCGCCGACACGCTGCGCACCGTGCCACTAACGGGGTCGGTCTGCGTGGGTGTGCTCTTGTCGAGGCTCGCATCGGACACTGTTCCCAGTTGTCCCTTCAGATCGTTGCCCCAGCAGTGCACTGCACCGCCGCCGGTGGCGACGGCGCACACGTGGAGATCACCCACCTCGACATCTGCGACCGTGAACGAAGCGGGGATGCCCGTCACCGCAGTCGGTGTGACACCTCCGCTTGCCTGCGTGGTGCCGTTTCCGATCTGTCCCTTGTTGTTGCGACCCCAGCACGTGAGATGAGTGTCACTGGTGAGAGCACACGTGGTGCTGCCGCCGGCGAAGATGCGTGATGCCGTGATACCGGTGCCGAGAGTGACTTGAATTGGGTCTAGCTGGGTTGTTGATCCACTTCCCAATTGACCCCAACCGCCTTCGCCCCAGCACCACACCGATGCATCATTTGCCAACGCACACGTGTGGTTCGAGCCCGCGACGATCTGTGTGGCCGTGCGCCCTGCACCGAAGCCTGACGTGCGCACCGGCACCGGACTGTCGAGACCGGGGAACCCGGAATTGCCCAACTGGCCGAACCCGTTGTCCCCCCAGCACCACACGTTGCCGTCATCGGAGATGGCGCACGTGTGCGAGTCGCCCGCTGCGATGCGGTCCACCGCACCAAGCGCGCCGACCGGGGACGAATCAACCGACACCGCGAGACCGACTGCGGTGGAGATCAACACTGCAACTGTGACCGCATGCCCCCGTGCCACGGGGGTGAGGCTACCTAATTGCCGTTTTCTTGTTCGGCGATTTCCTTGCGGATTGCGTCCATGTCGAGCGCCTGCGCCTGCGTGATGACGTCCTCGAGCGCGTGGCCCGGCAGTGCGCCCGCCTGGCGGAACAGCGGGATGCCGTCACGGAAGATCATGATCGTGGGGATCGAGCGGATGTCGAACTCTGCGGCGATCATCTGCTCGGCCTCGGTGTCCACCTTCGCAAAGACCACGTCGGGATGGGCCTCGGACGACTGCTCGTACACCGGGGCGAACGCCTTGCACGGCCCGCACCAATCGGCCCAGAAGTCGATGATGGTGATGCCGGGCGCGAGCACGGTCTCCTCGAAGGTCTCGGCTGTGAGTGCGACGGTTGCCATGGTGTTCTCCGGTTCTCGTGTCCACCCACAGCGTACGGGCAGGCGGGCGCTCAGCCCACGACGACCAGTTTCACCGTGGTGGACATTGCGGGATACGACCCCGACTTCGAGATGGACACCCGGAACCTGCAGGTGCCGGCCTTTGTCGGCGCGACGAGCCTGCCCGCACTGATCGCACACTTGCCGGAGGTCACGCGGTACGTGCGCTTCCCCTTTGACGGGGAAGTGACGATGCGCGACAGCAACGTGCGGCTCCTCACCTTCACCGACTGCAGCTTCACCGTGAACCCCGCCGTTGCCGAGAACTTGAACGACGAACCGGCAACCGAGCCGGTGACGTTGCGGGCAGTGATCGTGAACGAGTAGTTGGTGCCGCTCTTCACGCCCGCGAAGGTGCACGAGGTGGCGCGCGTGGTGCACGAGACACCGCCGGGCGAGATGGTGACCGTGTACTCGACGGTGCCCGCCGCATTGACCGCCGGCCAGGAGATCGTGAGTGTGCTGCTGGACGACGTGGTGGCGTTCGCGGTGGTCGGTGTCACCGGGTCGGGCGGGAGCGTGGTCGTCGTTGCCGGGGCCACGGTGGTGGTCGGCGCAACCGTCGTTGCGGTTCCGGAGACACCCGCGACGAGGGACTTCGTCCCCGCGGTGCCGGCACCGACGCCGTTCACCGCTCTCACGGACACCACGTACGTCGTTCCGTCGGTCAGGCCCGTGAGCGTGCACGTGAAGGCGTTCGTGGTGCAACCAGCCGTGGACGGTGTGGTGGTGACCTGGTAGCCGGTGATGGCGGAGCCGTTCCCCGTCGCCACCTCGTCCCACGCGACGACGCTCTGTCCGGCCGCCTGCGTGACCGTGATGTTGCGAGGTGCGCACGGGGCAATCGCGGTGGTGCCGGTGTTCAGGAGCCTGTTCGGGGTCTGGACCGTGCGCGAGCCGTTGTAATAGGTGACCGCATCACACGTGGCATTCTGCTTCAACCATGCCCAGACGGCGTCAGTTCCGGTGGCCTTGGAGACCGGCACGGAGGCAAGGCTCTGCAGGTACTGCGCCACCACACCCGCGACGTGCGGCGCCGCCATCGAGGTGCCGGACTCGACCAGGTATGGACTCAGCGAACTGTTCGTGACGTCGATCCACGCGGACGTCGTGCCCACCTCGTGCCCGCCAGACATGGCGGCGGCACCACCCGGTGCGAAGATGTCGACACATTCGCCGTAGTTCGAGTACCACGCCTCGGTCGTCGAAGAGTTCGACACGACCGCTGCACCCACGGACACCGTTCCCAATGTTGCCGCCGGTGCGCTGTTGCACGACGACCCACTCTCGTTGCCCGCTGCAGCGACGACAACCACGCCCTCGGCCATGAGCGACGTCACCTTCGTCTCGAAACTCGAGGGACGGTTGTCAAAGCCGATGCTCATGTTCACCACGGCCCTGCCCGTCGTGTGGTGCGAGATCACCCAGTCGAGTCCCGCGTTCGCCATGGACGTGAGACCGCTGCCGCACGAGTTGAGGATGCGCACCGGGTAGATGGTCACACCCGGCGCCGCACCCACGCTGTTCCCGCCGACGATGCCCGCAACGTGGGTGCCGTGCCCCTCGTTATCCGTCTTGCCCACGTCGGACAGCGCCGCCGTCACGTCGGCAGCGAGCGTCGGATGGTCGAAGGTGTCGACGTCGTACGGGTGGTCCGCCGCCCTGTAGACGTTGTTGCCGTTCGAGTCGGTCTGGTTCTTGCAGGAGCCGAGCGTGGACCACACCGAGTTCCGGAGCGTGCTGTCCGCCCTGTACGACCAGCCGTTTGCGACCCGTGCCGAGAACTCCGTGTGCGCCGCGTACACACCGGTGTCGAACACGTAGACATCGACGCCGGTCCCGTCATTGGTGTACGAGTAGGAACGGTCGATGGGGTCCGTGCGTTGGTCGATACGGTCGAGACCCATCGGCACGTAGCCACTGTCGCTCGCGTACGCGACCGTGGGGCCGGTGGTCCGCGTGGTCTCCTGTGTGATGATCTCGTCGGCATCGACCGAGACGACGCGGTCGTCTGCGGCGAGCCGCGCGATGGTCCCGGCAGCGAACGAACCCGCCACCCCTGGGAAGACCGACGAGTACACGATCAGCCCCGTGCGGTCGAGGCCATTGTCATCGATGAACTGCTGCACATCGGCACCATCACGGAGCTGCACGATGTAGCGGCCTGTGACCGAGACCGGGACACGCACGGCGGAGGTGGTGCCGGACGTTGCCCGAGCCGCACCGACCGCACACAACGGGGCAACCATGGCGAGCACCGCGATGAGAACCAGTTGACGGCGCATCAGACACCGACGCCCTGCAGGACGGCAGCGGCGATGGTGTTCTCCATCAGGCACGCCACCGTCAGCAGGCCGGTGCCGCCGGGCATCGGCGTGACCGCGCCGGCAATCCCCTGCACCGCATCGAAGTCGACGTCGCCGACGATGCCGTCCGCCGTTCGCGAAATCCCCACGTCGATCACCGTCGCCCCTGGTCTCACGTGCGCGGCGCCAATGCTGCGCGCGATGCCCGTAGCCGACACGATGATGTCGGCATCTCGGCACACCGAGACGAGATCCTCGGTGCGCGAGTGCGCAAGTGTGACCGTGGCATCGATGCCCTTCTGCGCCAGCAGGATCGACAACGGGAGACCGACGAGTGTCGAACGGCCGATCACGACGGCGCGCGCACCCGACGTGCGGATGCGGTGGTGCTGCAGCAGGCGGAGAACGCCGAGCGGCGTGCAACCGACGTGTCCGGGAACCGAACGGACCAACCGGCCGAGCGAAGCCTCCGTGAGACCGTCGACGTCCTTCTCCACCGGGATCAGTGCGAGGACGCGTTCGGGGTCGAGATGGGCCGGCAGCGGCATCTGCACGAGGATCCCGTGCACCGAGGGGTCAGCAGCGAGCTTCGCGACGGCGGCTTCGACTTCGGCCTGCGAGGCGGTGGCGGGAAGTTCCACACCGACCGAGCGGATGCCGATCGACTCGGCCGTGCGGTGCTTGCTGGCAACGTACTTGCGGCTGGGTGCGTCGTCGCCCACCAGCACGGTGGCCAGGCACACCGCGGGATTCCCCGCCGCCGTGATGCGGGCCCTGAGACCGTCGAGGATCGCGTCGCGGACGGGTGCCCCGTCCATGCGCAGTGTCTCGATGGCCCGTGAATTCACGCCTTCATCGTAATTGTGGGGCCGTGGTTGCCACCCCGGACGATGACCAAGAATCGTCTAATTGTCGGCGTCTTTCGGACGCGCAGGGAGGAACAACCATGCGCACACGGCACCGAACAGCGCCATTCCGGCGGCCACCAGGGTGGCGTTTCCGAAACCGCTCATGAACGCGTCGCTGACCGCCTTCTGGACGACCGGCTGCGCCGGCGCCGGCGACCGACCGACCACCGCGTACGCCGCACCGACCGATTCGCGGGCCATGTCGAACACTCCGTCCGGCAGTGCCTTGACGAGCCCGGGGATGGCCTCGAACTTCGACGTGATTGCGGGCGTCCACAACGAGACGAACACCGACCCGACGACTGCGACGCCGAGAGTTCCGCCGACCTCGCGGCTGATGTCGTTCACGGCGGAACCCACGCCTGCCTTGTCGACGGGGAGCGAACCCATCACCGCGTCGGTGGACGGCGACGTCACCAACGACAGACCGTTCGCCATGAAGACCATGGAGATGATGACCGGTCCCCAGTACGCGCTGTCGGCGTTGACCTGGCTGACGATGGCGAACCCGATCGACATGTTCACCAGGCCGAGGGTGACCACGCGCTTCGTGCCGAAACGGAGCGCAGCGCGGGCGGCAAACGGTGCAGTCACACCGGCGCCGATTGCGAACGGCAGCGTGTGCAAACCGGCGCTGAGGGTGTCGTACCCGCGCACGAACTGGAAGTACTGCGTGACGAGGAACGTGAAACCGAACAGGCAGAAGAACGCGATGCCGATGCTGCCTGTCGCGGCGCTGAAGCGTGCATTGCGGAAGAAGCTCACGTCCAGCAACGGCTCGTCGCGGGACAGTTCCCAGCGCACGAACACGAACAGTGCAACGACCGCCAGCAGGAACCCGCCGTTCGATGCGGTCGATCCCCAGCCCCAGTGCGGTGACTCGATCACGGTGTAGACGAGTGCGGCCACCGCGACGACCGAGAGAAGCACGCCGACGATGTCCAGGCGGTGCGCACCTGGATCCCTCGACGTGGGGATGAGGAACGCCCCCGCACCGAGTGCCACGGCCACGATCGGCAGGTTGACGAGGAACACCGATCCCCACCAGAAGTGCTCCAGCAAGAACCCGCCCGCGATGGGACCGAATGCCACGGCCATGCCCGACACTGCCGACCAGATGCCAATGGCCTTCGCGCGCTCGACGGGATCGATGAACAGGTTGGTGATGATCGCGAGCGTCGCGGGGAACACGAGTGATGCGCCGATGCCCATGGCGCCGCGCCAGAAGATCAGTTCGCCCGTGGTGTCGGAGAATGCACCGATGGTGCTGCACAGCGCGAACAGCACGAGGCCCACCTGCAGGGCACCCTTTCGCCCGAACCGGTCACCCATCCCCCCGCCGGCGAGCAACAGTCCCGCAAAGACAAGGCTGTAACTGTCGACGATCCACTGGAGCCCGGTGGTGGATGCGTTCAGTTCGCGCTGCAACGTCGGCAGCGCCACGTTCACGATGAGGTTGTCGACGACAACGAGGAAGAGACTGATGCTGAGCACGACCAGCACCCACCAGCGCCGCGCATAGGCCTTGTCCATGGAGGTATTCATACTTGACATTGTCTAGTATGATTCGTAGACAATGTCAAGTTGTACGGTAAAGACCATGACGCCGCCGAAATCGCCCGAACATCTAGATGTCAAGCGCGCCGTTCTCGACGCTGCCATCGAGATCATCGCCACCGACGGTCCCGAGGCCCTCTCTATGCGGGAAGTCGCGCGACGCGCCGACATCAGCCACCAGGCCCCGTACCACCACTTCACCGACAGGGCCGGGATTCTTGCCGCGATCTCCGAGGAGGGATTCCGCGCCTTCGCGGCGGAGTTCCGCGCGACCCTCTCGTCGTCATCGAGCCCGTTGACCGACTGCCTGCGCACGTACGTGCGGTTCGCCATGGAACACAAGGGGCACTTCAGGGTCATGTTCCGCTCCGACATCTGCGGAGTGGAAACTCACGAGCCCACACGGGCCGCCGCGGACGAGGCGTTCCTCGCACTCCTCGACTTCGCGGCTCTGGTGAACCCCGCGGCCGGGCAGGGTCCCGATGCATTCGCTCTTCCCACGTTGCTGTGGTCCCAGGCGCACGGTCTTGCGACACTTCTGATCGACGGACCGCTGCGGAACAAACTGCCCCCGGAGCTAACGATTGACGCACTGGTGGATTCGGTGGCGGCGTTGGTCGCCCGCTCGATGGACACGTCGGCAACTGCCCACTGACCCCGTTTCTGTTGGCGGACATAAATCCCGACCAACTTTGTCGGAATTAGGGAAAGTGCCCCTATCCTGCCCTCCACCAACCTTTGACCAAGGAGAGAACCATGAGCGTTCGTTTGGGCGACGAAGCCCCCAACTTCACAGCAGACACCACGCAGGGCACCATCAACTTCCACGAGTGGCTCGGCGACTCGTGGGGCGTGCTCTTCAGCCACCCGAAGGACTTCACGCCGGTGTGCACCACCGAGCTCGGTTACGTCGCGCGCATCAAGCCCGAGTTCGACAAGCGCAACGTGAAGGTCATCGGTCTTTCGGTTGATCCCGTCGACTCGCACGTCAAGTGGGAAGCAGACATCGCGGAGACCCAGGGAACCCCGGTGAACTTCCCGATGATCGGCGATGCCGACAAGAAGGTCTCCGGTCTCTACGACATGATCCACCCGAATGCGAGCGACACGATGACCGTGCGTTCCGTCTACATCATCGGACCGGACAAGAAGGTCAAGCTGTCGATCACCTACCCCGCGTCGACCGGCCGCAACTTCGAGGAAATCCTCCGCGTCATCGACTCGCTGCAGCTCACCGCCAAGTTCAAGGTGGCGACGCCGGCGAACTGGACCGACGGTCAGGACGTCATCATCGGTGCGGCAGTCTCCGACGAGGAGGCAAAGGCACTGTTCCCGCAGGGATGGAAGACGGTGAAGCCGTACCTGCGCGTTCTCCCGCAGCCGAACAAGTAAACGAGAAGTGACGTTCGTCCTGCGGGACGGGCAACATCGTGACATGGCCGGATTGCCCTTGGAATAAGGGCAATCCGGCCATGTTGTATGTGGGGAACAACGAGCCCCTCGGCAGACTGGACACCATGAATCCCCCCACCCTCACGGTTGCGGCAGAAGCACGCAACGCCTCGAAGATCTACGGCTCGGGCGACAGCGAGGTCCGCGCGCTCGACGACGTCTCCGTCTCGTTCAACAGCGGCGAGTTCACCGCGATCATGGGGCCGAGCGGCTCGGGCAAGTCCACCCTCATGCACTGCATCGCGGGTCTCGACGAGCTCACCAAGGGGTCAGCAATCATTGATGACGTCGATCTCTCCGGCCTCAACGACAGGGAACTCACCACGCTGCGCCGCGAGAAGATCGGCTTCATCTTCCAGTCGTTCAACCTGGTGCCCACCCTCACCGCCGACGAGAACATCCGACTGCCGTTGCTCCTCGGTGGCCAGGACGGCGATGCCGAGTGGATCGCGAAGGTCATCGAGACGGTGCACCTGAACGACCGCCTCACCCACCGGCCGAGCGAGCTCTCGGGCGGCCAGCAACAGCGCGTCGCTGTCGCCCGCGCGCTTGCGTCGCAGCCTCGGATCATCTTCGCCGACGAGCCGACGGGCAACCTCGACTCCACCACCGGAACAGAGATCCTGCGCTTCATGAGGCATGCGGTGAAGGACCTCGGCCAGACCATCGTGATGGTCACCCACGACCCGGTGGCCGCCAGCTACGCCGACCGCATCATTTTCCTGGCCGACGGAAAGATCGTGGACGAGATGCGCGAGCCCACGCCGGAGCGCGTGCTCGACCGCATGAAGAGCCTCGGTAACTGACCGCATGTTCCGCGTCGCCCTGAAGAGCATCCTCGGCCGGAAGGCCCGCCTGGTGCTCACGTCCCTTGCCGTCATCCTCGGCACCGCGTTCCTCGCGGGAACCTCCGTGTTCTCCGCGACTCTCGACCGCACTTTCAACAACCTCTTCGAGGACGTGTTCAAGAACATCGACGCGTACGTGCGTTCCTCGCAGGTCATCGAGGGTGAGTTCGGCACCGAGGAACGCCAGCGCATCCCGATCACGCTCGTCGACCAGGTCGCACAGGTCCCGGGTGTCGCTGATGCAATGGGTGACATCCAGGCATTCGCCCGCATCACCGGCAAGGACGGCAAGCCCATCGGGTCCGAGGGCAACGGGCCGCCCACGTTCGGTGGTGTCGGCAAGGACTTCAAGGGCGCACTGTGGACCGTGACGGAGGGTCGCTGGCCGACGAAACCAACAGAGGCAGCACTCGACGAGGCATCCGCCAAGAAGGGCAAGTACGAACTGGGTGACACGGTGAAGGTGTCGGCACAGGGTGGCAGCCGCGACTTCACTCTCGTCGGCATCGCCTCTTACGGCAATGTCCGCTCCCCCGGTGGCGCCACTTTCGCGTTCTTCGACCAGACCACCGCGATGGACTTCCTCACGAAGCCCGGCTACGTCGACGACATCCTCGTTGCAGGCGACGGTTCGTTGAGTGACGAGGAGCTCGCGAAGGCGATCAACGCCGCGCTGCCGGCCAGTGCGAAGACGGAGACACTCACCGGCGCGCAGATCACGGCCGAGACGCAGGACCAGATCGGTTCCGCGCTCAGCTTCTTCGGCATCCTGCTGTCCGTGTTCAGCTTCATCGCCCTTGGCGTCGGCAGCTTCGTCATCTACAACGTGTTCTCCATCAGCGCCGCGCAACGCCAGAAGGAGAACGCATTGCTCCGCGCGATCGGTGCCAGCCGCAGGCAGGTGACAAGCGCGATGCTGATCGAGGCGCTCGCCGTCGGTGTGTTCGGGTCCGTTGCCGGTCTCTTCGGCGGCATCGGTCTGTCGAAGGGACTCAGCGCCGCGCTGAAGGCAGCCGGTGTCGACCTTCCCACCGGCGGCCTGGTGGTCACGGGGAACACGGTCATCCAGACGCTCCTCGTGGGACTGTTCGTCACCCTTGCGTCCGCACTCCTTCCCGCGCGCCGTGCGGGACGCGTGCCACCGCTCGCCGCCATGCGCGATGCCGCCATCGAGACGGCGGGACCCGGGCGCAAGCGTCTCGTCACCGCACTCGTGTTCATCCTTTCCGGACTCGGCGTCATCGGGGCGGTCGTCGGCGGTGCACGCACGTCGTTCCTCGGCCTCGGCATCCTGTTCGTCTTCATCGGCATCATCGTGGTGGGCCCGATCACCGCGAAGCCCGTGGCACGGTTCCTCGGCCGTCCTGCCGCGGCGCTGCGCGGCGTGACCGGACGGATGGCGCGAGAGAACAGCGCCCGCAACCCGAAGCGCACCTCGCGCACCGCCGCACCCGTGCTCATCGGCGTCGCCCTCGTCACAGCCGTGTCGGCACTCGCCGCCAGCATCAAGGGCCAGATCGACTCCACCTTCACCAGCCAGTTCAAGGGCGACTACGCGATCAGCTCGAACAACCAGGGGTTCGGCGGCCTCAGCCCGTCACTCGCCGACGGCATCAACAAGCTGCCCGAGGTCGAACGTGCCACGGGCATCGGCATGCTCACGGTGCGCATCGAGGACAAGGGCCAGTTCATCGTCACCATCGACCCGCGCAACGTCGACGGCGTCTTCGAGATCGGCCTCACACAGGGCAAGTTCTCGGACCTCACCCCGGACACCATCTTCGTGTCGCAGAAGTACGCAAAGAACAACAAGGCGGCTGTCGGCGACACGATCAACATCACGCTCGCCGACGGCACCTCCAAGGCGCTGAGAATCGCCGGCATCTACTCGCTCGACGAGTTCGGCAAGTACACGGTCAGCCGCGCCCTTGTCGAGGGCACACCCGTCCAGCACTTCGACATGGACGTGTTCATCAAGACGAAGGCGGGTGTCCCGGAGGAGGAAGCCCGTGCGGCCCTGGAGAAGGCCGTCACGAAGTACGGACAGGGCAAGGTCCTGTCGAAGCGCGAGTTCATCGACTCGCGCGCGGGCAGCGTCAACCAGCTGCTCGGCCTCATCTACGGTCTCCTCTTCCTGTCCGTCATCATCGCCATCGTCGGGATCGTCATCACCTTGCTGCTGTCCGTGTTCGAGCGCCAGCGCGAGATCGGCCTGCTGCGCGCCGTCGGCATGACGAAGAGCCAGGTGCGCACCACGGTGCGCTGGGAGAGCGTCATCACCTCGCTCGTCGGTGCCGTCACCGGCATCGTGCTCGGGATCGGCCTCGGCTGGGTCATCGTGTTCGCACTCCGCGACCAGGGTCTCACCTCGTTCAGCGTGCCGGTCGGTTCGACGGTCTTCATCCTCGTGATGTCGTTCGTCGTGGGTGTTCTCGCCGCGGTCTACCCCGCATGGCGAGCCACGAAGGTGGACATCCTCAGCGCACTCACCACGAACTGATGGCGTTGCAACCCGGCTCACTCACCGAGGAGGCACTCGCCTTCCTGCGCGAGTACCACCTTGCGTCACTCACCACGATGCGCGCCGACGGATCGCCGCACGTGGTGCCGGTGGGGTTCAGTTACGACGACGAGACCCGCACAGTGCGTGTCATCACGTTCGCATCGTCCCAGAAGTACCGCAACGCACTCCGAGGTGGTCGCGCCGTGGTCTCGCAGGTGGACGGCGGCCGCTGGCTCTCGCTCGAGGGAACCGTCTCGGGCACCGACGATCCCGCGCGCGTGGCTCTCGCCGTTGCCGGGTATGCCGCGCGTTACCGACAGCCGGGCGAGCGCGAGGACAGGGTGGCCATAGAGATCGCGGTGGACCGCATCCTCGGCCGGGGCTAGACGCGGCTGTTCAGCTCGCGTCGCGGTGCTTCAGCACGTCGCTGACGAACAGACTGCCGGCCGGGTGAGGGTCAGTGGCGCGCGCGACGGGATCGGAGTTGTCGAGCACCGGGTACGGCTCGCAGCCCGTCTGGCAACCGGGGCACCAGTACAGCAACCGCGCCATCTCGCCGTGCTTCGTGAGCCTGATGACGTCGCCGCAACGCGAGCAGCACTGGCCGTTGCGTCCGTACACGGCCAGACCCCCGGGAACGTCCGGCGCCGTGATCCGCACGGGTGAAGTGAGATTCGCACGCAACTGGCCGGCAGCGGTGAGAACGAGATCGAGACATGTTGATTCCGGGATGGAACCGACGGTCGCCCACGGGTGGATGCCGCACGACCACAGCACCTCGCATCTGTACACGTTGCCGATGCCGCTCATGACGCGCTGGTCGAGCAACGCATCGGCGATGGTGGCGTTCGGGTTGTCGTAGTGGAACAGGCGTGCGGCGCATTCGTGCAGGTCCGATGACGTGTCGCACAGATCCGGACCGCGGCGGCCGGCGCGCGGGTGGCGGTTCTGGTCCGCCTCACGCCATGTCTCCACGATCGGCGCGTTGAAGCACACCGCAACCCACTCGTTGGTGGTGATGATGGCGCGCGCCTGGTGGCGGCGCTTCCGCCACTTCTCGCCCGGGCGGTACAGGTGCCACGACCCTGTCATGCGCATGTGCGTGTGCAGCACGATGCCGTCGTCGAAGACGATCTCGAGGTGCTTGCCGTGGCTCTCCACCTTCTCCACCGCCGCACCGATCGAGGGCGACGGACCGATGAGGCGCGCGGCCTCGAATCCGGTGATGGTGTGACCGACGAGAGCGGTACGGAGCGCTGCTGCTGCTCGGTAGATGGTGTCACCCTCTGGCACCACCACAAATTAGTTCAGGGCAGCTGACCCACGCTTGCAAGAGCGAGACGAATAAGTCGGTCGTGACCGCTCGTCATCTCGCGGATGACATCCGTACTGACGGCTTGTTCCGGCGTGAACCACGCGAGATCGAGTGCCTGCTGCGTGGGGTGGCACTCGCCCGTCACCGGCACCACGAATGCCAGGCTGACGGCATGGTGGCGCGGGTCGTAGAAGCCCGAGACTGACGGGTCCTGGAAGTACTCCACGACGGTGAACGGCGACGGCTCCGGGGGGATGCGCGGGAAGGCCATGGGGCCGAGGTCCTTCTCCAGGTGGCGCATGAGAGCGTCCCGGATGCGCTCGTTCAGCATGACGCGGCCCGAGACCACCATGCGGCTGATGTTGCCGTCGGCGGCCTGGCGCAGGAGCATGCCCACGTGGGTGACGGTGCCGTCATGGTCGGTGCGGACGGGCACGGCGTCGACGTACACCAGGGGCACCTGGTTGCGCACGGCCTGGAGGTCCTCGGGGTTCAGCCAGGCGTGCTGGGTGTCTGTCTGCTCGCTCATTCCGTGCAGAAACTACTACGGGGTGCAGCGGCACCCCGATGATGAGCCGTGACGCAGAAAGGGCCCGGGCATGTGCCCGGGCCCTTTCCTCAACTGTGGGGGTGTTGAATCAGCCAGCGCCGACCTTGGCTGCCTGGGCAAGTGCCTTCGTCAGAAGGCTGCCGGAGAGCGGTGCGTAGTACGCGGTCTCGGCGGAGGCCGGTGCACACGTCTTCAGCACGTAGTTGAACCAGCTGGCGACCGCGGTGTTCGTGGTCGAGGCTGCGGTGGCACCGAGTCCGTACGAGATTGCGTTGATCAGGTAGGCATCAGCTGCGGCAACCGTGTAGTCCGGGGTGACCGAACCATCGGCATTGATCGTGGCCTCTGCGTAGAACGCGCTGGTTGCCTTCGAGGACGGTGCCACGTAGTTGCCGGCGTTGTTCTTGATGGCTGCGGACTGGATGCTGGCCGTCTTGCGCTCCTCCACGTAGGACGTCTCGGTGTAGGTGATTGCACCGTTGTTGTCCTTCACGTAGTTGGCGACACCGTCAGAACCGGTTGCGGCCTGGAAGGATCCGTCGGTCGGGACCGCGGTGGAGCCACCGGGGAATGCCGTGGTGAACGAGTCGTTCGCGGCGGTGGTCCAGATCGAACCGACAGCCTTGTTCAGGAAGTTGGTGAAGTTGTTCGTGGTGCCCGAGGTGCTGGAGCGGTAGGCAACCTTGATGGCCGTTGCCGGCAGCGTGAGGGTCGCACCGGACACCGTGTCATCAACCGAAACCGAACCGAGCGTGGTCACACCGACCTTGATCGCGTAGGTGGCGTCCTTCTGGTAGGTGAAGGAAGCGGTTCCCTTGGCGGTCAGCGCCTTGTTGTAGATGTCGGTGGTGGTGGTGTTCGTGCCCGACTTCGTCGTGCGCGCGATCTTCACCATCTTGCCCTTGTAGGTCTTCAGGGCGGCCGCGGTACCGGTGATCGTGAAGGTCACCTTGTTGCCCGACTTCTTCGCCGAGACGGTGACACCCTTCTTCGTCACCTTGGTGATGGCCTTCGTGGTGGTGGCGGTGTTGTCGGCGACGATTGCCGGGTCGTTCCAGGTCTTGATCTGACCGGCGAAGATCTTGCCGACCGTCAGCGGGCTGAGACGAACCTGCGCACCCGCCGGGGAGACGCCGTCAAGGCGGTACATCACCGAGATGGCGCCGGAGATCAGCGGGACGTACACGAAGCTGAAGCTCGGTGCACCCGAGGTGTACAGCGAGTCGGTGCCTGCCCACACCTTGGTCTGGCCGGTGAACGCGGTCTTGCCCGCGCCGGAGCCGGTCGGGCTGACGTAAGCAACCGTGTCCTTGTTCGGGTTGGCAAGAGTGCTGCGGTTGTACTGGGCAGCACAGATGTCGTACATGTTGGCGGGGAAGGTGGCGCCGGTGCCGTCAATTGCAGTACCGGCAAATGCCACGGTCGACGCGACCGGGGCAACGATTGCGGCAGCTGCGATTGCCGCACCGATCTTCATACGAAGCTTCATGTGGATGTGTCCTCCTGAGGGGTTGTTGTATCCACTGGAGAACCTAAGTGATCAACATTTACCGATTGAGGCGAGCACCTGAACTGGTGCCGATGTTTCGGTGAACTGTCGGTGAACGAGGCCGGCCGAAAGTGAACGGCGGGTCAGCCGAATCGGCCCTGGACGTAGTCGGCGGTGCGGTCGTCCTTCGGGTTCGAGAAGATGTTCGTGGTGAGGTCGGCCTCGATCAGGCGTCCGGGGCCGCCGTCGGAGAGGAAGAACGCGCAGTAGTCGCTGACGCGGGCGGCCTGCTGCATGTTGTGGGTCACGATGACGATGGTCATGGACTCCGACAACTGCACGATGGTCTCCTCCACGCGCAACGTCGAACCCGGATCGAGCGCCGAGCACGGCTCGTCGAGCAACAGAACCTCCGGCTTCAGGGCCAGTGCGCGTGCGATGCACAGACGCTGTTGCTGGCCACCGGACAACGACGAACCCTGGGCCTTCAGGCGGTCCTTCACTTCCTTCCACAGTCCGGCACGGGTGAGGCACTCCTCGATGAGGTCGTCCTTGTTGTCCTTGGACTTCACCTTCGCAAGCTTCAGACCGGCAACCACGTTCTCGCCGATGGTCATGGACGGGAACGGGTTCGGCTTCTGGAACACCATGCCGATGCGGGTACGAATCTCGGTGGCATCGACCGACGCACCGTAGATGTCATCACCGTTGAAGAGAACCTCACCGGCCATGGCGGACTTGGGGATGAACTCGTGCATGCGATTGAGCAGCCGCAGGAAGGTGGACTTGCCGCAACCCGACGGACCGATGAGACCGGTGACCGTGTTCTGCGGGAAGTGCAGGTTGACATCAGCGAGGGCATGGTGCTTGTCGAACCATGCATGGACGCCGCGCGCCTCGAGGCCGCTTGCACCGTTCACCTCGAGATTCTCGGCGTTGCGACTGGTGCGGTCTTCCATAGGTGTCGCGGGTGTCGCGATGGAAGGAACAATAGTCTCGGCGGTCTGTTCGGCCGGAATCTGCTCGCTCATGGTTACTTTCTCCCTTTGGTGCGACCGCCGAACAGGCGGGCGATGATGGACAGAATCACGATCAGGGCAATCAGCACCATGGCCGCACCCCAGGCACGGGCGAGCGACAGCTCCGTCCCCGTGCGCAGCGCCCCGAAGATGTAGGTGGGCATCGACGCCATGGTGGAGTCGAACATGTTGGTGGTGAGGCGCAGTGCGTACTGGGATGTCAGCAACAACGGGGCGGTCTCGCCCGCGACACGGGCGATGCCGAGAATGGTGGCAGTGATGAGACCCGACCGGACCGTCGGCAGCACGACGCGCATCGTGGTGCGCAGTTGCGTGGCACCGAGTGCGTAGCTGGAGTCACGCACCTCTCGGGGAACGACCTTCAGCACTTCCTCGCTGGTGCGGGCAACCGTGGGGAGCATCAGGATGGCCAGCGACAGCGCGCCCGCAATGCCGTTGTTCTTGTGCGTGACCGCAATGACGATCGTCGAATAGATGAAGAGCCCCGCAACGATTGACGGGACTCCGCTCATGGCCTGGGTGAGGAACCGCACGAACCGTGCGGCACGACCGTTGATCTCGACGATGTAGATGGCGGCGATGATGCCGAGCGGTGCGGCGATGAGAGTTGCCACGCCGACGATGACACACGTGCCGACGATGGCGTGGGAGATTCCTCCCATGTTGAGGGGTTCATCCATGGAGTTGACGAGCATGTCGTGGGTGAAGAAGCCCCAGTAAATGGCCTTCCAACCGCGGTTGATGACCGTGAACACGAGGGATATCCACGGGATCACGACGGTCGCAAAACCGATGGTGATGACGGCCGATGCGATGCGGTCGGACAGGCTCTTGCGCCCGGTGAAGAATGACTGGACCGCAACAGCGACGACGGTCGAGAGCGCGAATGCCACGTACCATCCGAGAAGACCATCAAGGCCGGTGACGGCGTACAGAATTGACGCAATGGCCGCCGCAATGGCGAACACAACCACTCGTTGGCGCAGTGTCTGCATGGGGTTGCGCCATGGCCTGCGCGGCTCCGGTACAGGGAGTGACTCGGGCGTGATGACCGCTGTCACTGTGGTCCCTTTGCGGAGCGGGCGACGATAGCGGTGGCGATGAAGTTCACGAAGAGCGTCAGCACGAAGAGCACGAGACCTGCCGCCATCAGCGCCTTGAGTTCGTACGGGGTTGCCTCACCGAACCGGCCGGCGATGAGCGAGGCAACGTTGCCGCCCACCGAGGCGAGGATCTGGAAGTTGATCTTGAAGACCAGGTTCAGCACCAGGTACACCGCGACGGTCTCACCGAGAGCGCGTCCGAGCCCGAGCATCGTTCCGCCCACGAGACCGCCACGGCCGAACGGCAGCACGACCGCGCGCATGGTGCCCCACTTCGACGCACCGAGGCCGTAGGCGGCGTCGATCTGGTCGCGGGGAGCCTGGCTGTAGACCTCCCGCGCGACGGACGTGATGATGGGCAGGATCATCATGGCCAGCAGGAGCCCCGCGATGAACGGTGAGCGCTCGAAAATGGGGGCCGGCACCTTGAAGAGAGGGAACCAACCGAGCCAATGATTCAGGCTCTTCGACCAACCGGCCGCGTGCGGCATCAGGATCGTGTAGCCCCAGATGCCCCAGATGACCGACGGAATGGAAGCGATGAGGTCGAGGATCGACACGAGCACGGACTTGATGCGCTGGGGCGCGTAGTACTCGAGGAACAACGCAACAGACATCGCGAACGGCACGGCAACGAAAACCGCGATGGCGGCGATCACCATGGATCCGACAAGCATCGCGGCGACGCCGTATGACGCAGGAATCAGTCCGTCCTCCGAAGCGGCGTCCCACTTCGTCGATGTGAAGAACGAGAAGCCGAAATCCTTGAACACCTCGAAGCCTCTGTACAGGAGGAACCCCGAGATGAGCGCCAGAACAATCAACGAGAAAAGTGCCCCGGCCAGGATGACCCCGCGGAACACCTTGTCGGAGGTCCCCCTGCTGACCTTGAGCACGCGGGGGGCGGGATCGACGACTGACACGGGCGAAATCCTCCCAGTGGCGCCTGACGCCGAATAGACGACACGGTGAACGGAAGGTGAACTAATCAGTGAATTTTTCGGATACGCCGAGCACCACGACGGAACCGCACAGGTCCTCGATGTCGGCCTGGTCATGGCTGACCACCAGGGCATGAGCCGTCGAACCGGCGAGCAGGTTCTTCAGCACCTCGCGCAGACCCGGCCTGGAATCGGTGTCCACGGCGGCGAAGGGTTCGTCCAGCAGCAGGATGCGCGGGTTCGTCACGAATGCGCGGGCCAGGGCCACCCGCTGGCGCTCCCCGCCGCTGAGGCTGGCCGGGCGTCTGTTTCCCATTGCACCCATGCCGACGGAGGCCAACGCCGCCCGGGCGCGCTCTGCCGCCTCGGCCCTCGGTGCGCCGTGGCTGCGGGGGCCGTAGGCGACGTTCGCGAGCACGTCCATGTGCGGGAACAGCCGGATGTCCTGGAACACGACGACCGCGCGCCGCAGCTCAGGCACCACGAACGCTCCTGGGCCGTCGAGAACCTCACCGTCGATGACGATCGAACCCGAGACCATGCGCTCGATGCCGGCAACCGTGTGGAGAACCGTCGACTTACCGGCTCCGTTCGGGCCGATGATGCCGAGCACCCCGCCCGCCTCCACCGCAAGGTCGACATCGCGGCGGAAGTTCCCCCGTCCGACCGTCCCGCGCACGATGAGAGTCATCGCGTCACCATCCAACGACCGCGCAACGCCGCGATGATCGCGACCGAGACGACCATCATCATGAACGACACCGTCAGTGCGGTCGGGTAGTCGGTGGAGACCAGCTCGTAGATCGACATCGGCAACGTCTGCGTGCGGCCGGGGAAGCTGCCGGCGAACGTGATCGACGCGCCGAACTCGCCGAGCGAACGCGCCCATGCGAGCGCCGCACCGGCAGTGATCGCCGTGCGAGCGCCGGGCAGTGCGATGGTCGTGAACACGCGCAGCGGTGACGCACC
>JBEGJV010000001.1:0-31883 GCA_041184385.1 Actinomycetota bacterium | reverse complement strand
ATGCCGCGGCCGTCCTGCGCTGGGCCGGCTACACCGACCTGCGCGCCGCATCACTCGTGGGGGCGGACATACCGTTCTGCATGGTCGGCGGGCGCGCCGTTGTCATGGGCATCGGCGAGGACGTGCAGCCGCTGCCGTTCATGAAGCGCGACATCACACTCGTCATCCCGCCGCTTCATGTGTCGACACCGGCGGTGTACCGGAAGTGGGACGAGATGGGCGGCCCGAGGACGCACCCCGTGAACCACCTCACCGACGCGGCGATCGAGGTGGAGCCCCGCCTGGCGCAGTGGCGACAGCGGATCGCCGAGGCCGCGGGAGAAGAGCCGGTCCTGGCGGGATCCGGCGCCACATGGTTCCTGCACGGCCACCACCCGGCCATCGCCCCGGCCCTGCCCGGAGCCTCCGTCATAACGACGAACACGCGCCCCGCGTAGGGCGCGTGTGTCTCCGGAGAACGAACTCGGTGTGTGCTTACTTGCGACGCTGGTGACGCGTGCGGCGAAGCATCTTCTTGTGCTTCTTCTTGCGCATGCGCTTGCGGCGCTTCTTGATCAAGGAACCCATGGGTTACCGAACCTACCGTCCGGCAATGGAAAGACCAAAATCCGCTACCGTGACTCACACATTCCGGGATCGTTCAATTGGCAGGACAGCTGGTTTTGGTCCAGTTAATAGGGGTTCGAGTCCTCTTCCCGGAACCACCGTTCTCCTCGCTCCGATCACACCCTTCGACTGACCCGTTCGCTGCTCCTCGGCAGAGGCCGCGTCCATGAGAGCCCGTCAGGGCCTGCGTTCTACACTTGGGCCATGAGTCCACGTGCGATGGAGAAGCCCACCACCAAGCGCCTGTCGCTGTTCACGGGCCGGACCCACCCGTCCCTCGCCCAGGAAGTGGCCGACCACCTCGACATCACCCTCGGCGAGGTCGAGATCGCACAGTTCGCGAACGGAGAGATCCGCCCCCGCTTCGCCGACAGCATCCGCGGCGGCGACGTCTTCATCATGCAGACGCACTACGGCACCGACGCGGGCTCCATCAACGACTCCATCATGGAGCAGCTCATCATGATCGACGCCGCATCGCGCGCCAGTGCGAAGCGCATCACCGCTGTCTGCCCCTTCTACGGGTACGCGCGCCAGGACCGCAAGGCGGAGGGACGCGAGCCGATCACCGCGCGTCTCGTCGCGGACCTCTTCAAGTCGGCCGGCGCGCAGCGCATGGTGTCGATCGACCTGCACAGCGGCCAGATCCAGGGCTTCTTCAACGGCCCGGTCGACCACCTCACGGCGATGCCGGTTCTCGAGACGTACGTGCGCAACCACGCGCCGAGCGATCTCGTCATCGTGTCGCCGGACGCCGGCCGCGTGAAGGTGGCCGAGCGTTTCGCCCAGCACCTCGCCGACAAGAACGCCGATGTCGCGTTCATCAACAAGCGCCGCCCGAAGGGCACCACCAACGTGGCCATCGCGAAGGAAGTCATCGGCGAGGTGGAGGGCCGCCTCTGCATCCTCACCGACGACATGATCGACACCGGCGGCACGATCGTGTCGGCTGCCGAGCTGCTGCTCGAGCGCGGGGCGAAGGAAGTGTGGGCAATGGCCACGCACGGCGTGCTCTCGGGTCCCGCCGTCGAGCGCCTGCAGAACAGCCCCCTCGACCGGGTCGTCCTCACGAACACCCTGCCGCTGCCCGATGACAAGAAGTTCGCCAAGGTCGAGGTCCTCTCGGTCGCCCGCATCATCGGCGATGCCCTGGCCGCGGTGTTCGACGAGACCAGCGTCTCGGAACTGTTCGACGGCGAAAACCAGTCCTGAGCCGGAATCGGCCCCGCCGGCGGCCACTTTCGGGGGCCCGGTGGAAGTCAGGCGACTCCGGTCGTAGACTCGCCAGCCGTGTCTAATACAGCAACTCTCACCGCAGTAGCTGGCCGCGCCACCGGCAGCGCCAACTCCCGTCGCCTCCGTTCCGAGGACCGCATCCCCGGTGTCCTCTACGGCCACGGCATGTCCCCCGTCTCGCTGTCCGTCGCGCGCCGCGACCTCCGCATCGCCCTGTCGGGCCCCGCGGGTGCCAACACCGTTCTGGCGCTCAGCGTCGACGGCAACACCTTCAACGCGGTCGTCAAGGAGATGCAGCGTCACCCCGTGAAGCGCACCGTCAGCCACGTGGACTTCATCCAGGTCAACCTGAACGAAGAGATCACCGTGCACGTTCCGGTTCACCTCACCGGCACCGCGAAGGCCGTCGTGTCGGCCGGCGGTCTCGTTGACCCCGCCGTGGACACCATCGAGGTGCGCACCACCCCGACGAACATCCCGAACGAGGTTCTCATCGACATCTCGGACATGCAGACCGACTCGGTCATCCGTCTGTCCGACATCAAGCTGCCGTCGGGCGTCGTCGCCACCGGCGATGCCGACATGCCGGTCGTGACCGTCCTCATGTCGCGCGCTGCCATCGAGAACGCGGCTGCCGCCACCGAGGCACCCGCAGCTCCCGCCGCCGAGTGATCCGCGCGGCCGCCCGGTCGCTCTCCCCTCTCGACTGCCTCTCCCCGATCGTCCGCACGGTTAGGTTCATCACATGATGCGTCGATCACCCTCCACTGCAGACTCGTCACGCGTCATCGTCGTCGGTCTCGGCAACCCCGGGAAGCAGTACGCGAACACCCTGCACAACGTGGGCCAGCTGGCCGTCGAGTTGCTCGCGTCGCGCGCCGGCGCGTCCATGAAGGCCGGCAAGGACAGGGCGCTCGTGGCGGAGTGCCGCATTGCTGACTGCCCGGTGGTGCTCGTGGTGCCCACCACGTACATGAACGACTCCGGCGCGGCGGTGTCGGCCGTGGTGCGACGGTTCAAGCTGGCGGACATGGACCGACTCGTGATCGTGCACGACGAACTCGACCTCGAACCCGGCTCGGTGCGCGTGAAGGTGGGTGGCGGGCTCGCGGGGCACAACGGCCTGCGCAGCATCAACCAGCACCTGAAGACCACCGAGTTCGTGCGCGTGCGCATCGGCGTGGGCAAGCCGCGGACGAAGGAGCAGGGCGCGGACCACGTGCTCTCCCCCATGTCCGCAGCCGCCCGCAAGGAGATGGATGTGAACATCCAGGTCGCCGCCGACGCCGTGGAGACGATCATCTCCCGCGGTGCCGTCGCCGCGATGACCGAGTTCAACGGCAAGTAGCACCGTCATGTCACGCGCGTTGTCAGACCTGGCGTTCCACGCCCGCAGCGAGCCCGGCATCCACGAGGTGCTCGGCCGTGCGAACGGGATGCTGGCGGTGCCCGAGGTGGCGCGGCCCGCCGTCCTCGCAGCCCTCGCCCACGCGACATCGCGAACACCGATCGTGATTGCCGTGCCGACGGGCACCATCGCCCAGCAACTGGCCGAGGACCTCTCCGCGTTCATCCACCCCGACGAGGTCGCCGTCTTCCCCGCGTGGGAGACGCTCCCGTTCGAGCGTGTCAGCCCCGCGGTGCACACCATGGGCGACCGCATGCGGGTGCTGTGGCGTCTGCGCCAGGGCGAGAACGCACCGCGCATCATCGTGGCGGGCACGCGTGCCCTGCTGCAGAAGCTCGCGCCGGGGACGGCGGAACTCGAGCCGATCACCGTCACGAAGGGCGCCGTGCTCGACGTCGATGCCGTGTGCGAGCAGCTCGTGCACTTCGGGTACCGGCGCGAGAACATCGTGGAGCACCGCGGCGAGTTCGCACGGCGCGGTGCCATCATCGACGTGTTCCCGAGCACCGACGACGAACCCATCCGCATCGACCTGTGGGGCGACGAGGTGGACCGCCTGACGCGTTTCGCCGTGGCCGAGCAGCGCAGCACCGACGACATCGACACCGCGCGCATCTTCCCCGCGCGCGAGCTCCTCTACACGAACGACATGCGCGAACGGGCCCGTGGGCTAATCGCGAGCGACCCGTGGGGCCGCGAGCAGTGGGAACGGCTCGCCGAGGGACAGATCTTCGACGGGATGGAGAGCTGGCTGCCGTGGCTGACCACGGAGGACACGCTCATCACCGACCACATCGGCGATGACGCGCTCGTCGTGCTGGTCGAGCCGCGCCGCATGGTGGACCGCGCGCGTGACCTGCTCGCAGAGGAGGACGACCTCGCGCGCGCACTCGCGTCGTCTTGGGCCCGCGACGGGGACGTCGAGTTCCCCAGGCTGCACGTCGCGCCGGAACGGCTCCTCTCCGACGCGTTGCGCGCGCCGACGCTGAACATCGTCTCGGCACCCGATGCCCCGGGGGCAAGCCTCGTGCAGGCATCCGGGTGGGGGCCGATCATCCACGACCCCGAACCGGTGATGAAGCGCCTGGCCACGATGCTCGGGGAGAAGTGGCGCGTCGTCGTTGCCGCGAACAGCGAGGAGTCGGTCGACCGTCTCGTCTCGTTGATGGCCGACCACGGACTCGCCTTCACCCGCGCGACGGAGAACACCGACATCTCCGACCCGGGTGCATGGGTGGTGCACGCGCCGCTGACGAACGGTTTCACGCTCCTCGAGTCGCGCATCGCCGTGATCACCGAGACCGACCTCAGCGGCCGCCGCCGCACCCGCCGTTCGCGCACGACGCGGGCGCGCTCGTCCGGCACGGTGTTCGAGGACCTCCAGCCCGGTGGTTACGTCGTGCACGCCCACCACGGTGTCGGAAAGTACGAGGGGATGGTGAAGCGCGCCATCGGCGGCGTCGAGCGCGACTACCTGCTGATCGCATACAAGGGCGGCGACAAGCTGTACGTGCCCACGGAGCAACTGGGCGTCATCCGCCAGTACGTGGGCGGCGAGACGCCGACACTGAACCGCATGGGCGGCAGCGACTTCGCCCGCACGAAGTCGCGCGTTCGCTCGGCGGTGCGCGAGGTCGCACAGGAACTGGTGGTGCTGTACCAGAAGCGCGTCAACGCGAAGGGCTTCGAGTTCCCGGCCGACACTCCGTGGCAGTCCGAGATGGAGCAGGCATTCCCCTTCATCGAGACACCGGACCAGCTGAAGGCGATCACCGCAGTGAAGGAGGACATGGAGAACGGTGTCCCCATGGACCGGCTCCTCTGCGGTGACGTCGGGTTCGGCAAGACCGAGGTCGCGGTGCGCGCGGCATTCAAGGCGATCCAGTCGGGCAAGCAGGTGGCCGTGCTCGTGCCGACCACTCTCCTTGCGACGCAGCACGGCAACACCTTCGCCGACCGTTTCGCCGGGTACCCCATCAAGGTGGAGGTGCTGTCGCGGTTCCTCACGAACAGCGAGGCGAAGAAGGTCATCGCAGGGCTGAAGTCCGGCGACATCGACTGCGTGATCGGCACTCACCGGCTGCTCCAGGAGTCGGTCGAGTTCAAGGACCTCGGCCTTCTCGTCGTGGACGAGGAACAGAGGTTCGGCGTGCAGCACAAGGAGGCGATGAAGCGTCTCCGTCACGACGTGGACGTTCTCACCATGTCGGCAACACCCATCCCGAGGACTCTCGAGATGAGTCTCGTCGGCATCCGCGACCTGTCGTTGCTGCAGACGCCACCCGCTGACCGGCAGCCGATCCTCACCTACGTGGGCGAAGAGAGCGAACCGGTCGCCGTGGAGGCGATCCGGCGCGAGCTGCTGCGCGAGGGCCAGGTGTTCTGGGTGCACAACCGAGTGCAGTCGATCGAGGAACGCGCGCGCGAGCTGCGCGAGCTCGTCCCCGAGGCGCGCATCGCGGTTGCGCACGGCCAGATGGACGAGGGCGAACTGGAACAGGTGGTGCTCGACTTCTGGGAGGGCCACTTCGACGTGCTCGTGTGCACGACCATCATCGAGTCCGGCATCGACATGCCCACGGTGAACACGCTCGTCGTCGAGCGTGCCGACCTGCTCGGTCTCGGCCAGATGCACCAGTTGCGCGGTCGAGTGGGCCGCAGCGGGTCGCGCGCGTACGCGTACCTGTTCCACCCGCGCGACAAGACGCTCACGGAGGAGGCCTACGAGCGTCTCCGCACCATCGGCGAGGCAACCGACCTCGGCAGCGGTTTCAAGATCGCCATGCGCGATCTCGAGATCCGCGGCGCGGGCAACCTCCTCGGCGAGGCACAGAGCGGGCACATCGCGGCGGTCGGTTACGACCTGTACTGCCAGATGGTCACCGAGGCGGTCGCCGAGATGAAGGGCGAGACCACCGTGGAGCCACGCGAGATCAAGATCGACATCCCGGTGGATGCGCACCTGCCGAACGACTACGTGCCGAGCGAGGAACTGCGTCTCGAGGCGTACCGACGTCTCGCCGACGTCACCACCACGAAGCAGCTCGAGGACATCGAGAACGAGTGGCGTGACCGGTTCGGCCCGCTTCCGCAACAGGCACGGGCATTGCTCACCGTCGGCGCCCTCCGTGTGGAGTGCATACGTTGCGGATTCGACGAGATCGTGGTCGCCGGTCGCGACATCCGCATTGCACCGGTGGAACTGCGCGCCAGCCAGACCCGGGTGCTGAGGAGACTGTCGCCCCGCGCCGTGTGGCGCGAGCAACAGAAACAACTCCTCGTTCCCGTGCCTGACGGAGCGGAGAAGGGCGAAACGCTTCTTTCCCTCGTGCGGGAACTGTGGGAACCCGAGACCGACAACTAGTCTCAATCCCCGTGACGAAGACTTCCCCACGCCCCCGCCGGACCATCGCCGCAGCATTCGTCGCTGCACTCCTGCTCGGCTCGTGCAGCACCTTCACGTCGTCATCCTCCGCATTCTCGATCGAGGGCGAGAACTACTCGAAGGACGACCTGAACGGCCTCGTCGACAACCTCATCATCGCCAACCAGCTGACGGCACCCGGTGGTGTGGCTGCGGCGAAGGACCTCGTTGCCATCGTGTCCGTCATGGTGCAGTACCGCGCCGGCAGCCACGTCCTGAAGGAGAACGGTGGTTCCGTCTCGGAGGCGGCGCGCAGTGCAGCCGCCGCCCAGCTCGAGCAGTCGAACCCCCAGGGCCTCGACGCCAAGACCAAGGCCCTCCTCGTCGACATAGCGGTCACCGGCCAGGCCATCGACATGATCACGGTGCCGACCGACATCGAGGACCGCTACAACGACAACCCCACGAAGACAGGAGTGCTCTGCGTCAGTGAGATCACGGTGGCTTCGGAGGACGACGCGAAGGACGTGCTCGACCGCCTGGCCGCCGGTGAGCCGTTCGCGAAAGTCGCATCGGCGACAACCCTGAACACGGACCGCAGGTCCGTGCAGGGCAACGTCCTCGACGGAAACGACGCGCCGTGCGCCGCACTCGAGTCGGTGAACGACCAACTCAGTCCCGCCGTGATGAACGCGCTCGCGGTCACCGCACCCGGACAGGCAACCGTCGCAGTGCAGGACGGCGAGGGCTGGCACGTTGCCATCCACCGCCCGTGGAAGGACATCAGCGCCTCCCACCGGACGGCACTCGGCACCAAGCCGGGCCGCCTGTTGCTCGCCGGGTTCCTCGCCACTGCCGACATCCACGTGAACTCCACGTACGGCACGTGGAACCCGGTCACGGCACAGGTCGAGTGACCCCCCGCGTCACAGTCGTCGGCCTCGGCCCGGGCGACCCCGGTCTCGTCACTGCCGCAACACTCGAGATCCTCCGCGCGTCCGCGCACGTCTTCCTTCGCACGGGTCGGCACCCGTCGGCGCACCTCGCCACCGGCGCACCGACGTTCGACCACCTGTACGAGACGGAGGACTCGTTCGCCGACGTGTACGCGCGCATCGCGGAAGAGCTGGTGCGGGCGGCCAGTGAACACGGCGAAGTGGTGTACGCCGTTCCGGGGTCTCCCTTGGTGCTGGAGCGGACCGTCGCCACGTTGCGCACGCGCGACGACATCGAGCTCATTGTCCACCCCGCCGTGTCGTTCCTCGACGATGCGTGGCGCGCACTGGGCATCGACCCCGTTGAGTCGCGCGTGCGGTTGGTCGACGGTCACGAATTCGCCACCGCGGCCGCGGGAGAGACCGGGCCGATGCTCGTCGCGCACACGCACGCGAACTGGGTGCTCTCCGACATCAAGCTCTGCGTGGAGGATCCCGTCGACGACTCCCCCGTCGTGCTGCTTCACCACATCGGTCTGCCCGACGAGCAGGTCGTGCACACGACGTGGTCGCGGATGGACCACACGATCGAGGCGGACCACCTGACGTCACTGTGGATCCCCGCGCTCACCACCCCGGTCGCCGCCGAGATGGTGCGCTTCCACGAACTCGCCCGCACGCTGCGCGCCAAGTGCCCGTGGGACATCGAGCAGACGCACCAGTCACTCGTGCGCTACCTGCTCGAGGAGACGTACGAGGTGGTCGACGCGATCGAGGCTCTCGACCCCGACGACCCGAAGACCGACGACGACTTCATCGAGGAACTCGGCGACCTCCTGTACCAGGTGGAGTTCCACGCGGCGATCGCCGAGGAGCAGGGGCGCTTCACGATGGCCGACGTGCTGACGCGGGTGCACGACAAGCTCGTGTCGCGCCATCCGCACGTCTTCGGGGACTTGAACGTGGAGTCGTCGGCCGACGTCGAGTCGAACTGGGACGCGATCAAGAAGTCGGAGAAGCCGGAGCGCACCGGCATCTTCGACGGGCTCGCCGAGTCCGCGCCGTCGCTGCAGTACGCGCACAAGAGCCAGCAGCGGGCGTCGAAGCAGGGCTTCGACTGGCCCGACCCGCACGGCGCGCTCGACAAGATCGCCGAGGAGGCAGCAGAGGTTCGTGCCGCACTCGACAGCATCGACCCGGAGGCAGTCGCCACCGAGATCGGCGATCTCCTCTTCTCCGTGGTGAACGTCGCCCGCCACCTGGATGTCGACGCGGAGTCGGCGCTGCGGTCGGCGGTGCGCAAGTTCCGCGCGCGTGTCGAATCCGTCGAGGAGCTCGCGCGGCAGAGGGGCCGGGAACTCGCCGGGATGACCCTCAACGAACTTGACGAACTGTGGGAAGTGGTGAAGAAGGGGTCGACTCACTAGCGTTTGCTCCATGAGCGAAATCGTCGAGGTCACCGGTCGCGAGGTACTTGATTCCCGCGGCAACCCCACAGTCGAGGTCGAGATCGTCCTCGACAGCGGCGCCACCGGCCGGGCAATCGTGCCGTCCGGTGCCTCCACCGGCGAGCACGAGGCCGTGGAACTGCGCGACGGCGGTTCGCGCTTCCTCGGAAAGGGCGTGGAGAAGGCGGTCACCAACGTGAACTCCGTCATCGCCCAGTCGATCATCGGCATGGATGCCACCGACCAGCGCGCTCTCGACTCGACCCTCATCCATCTCGACGGGACCGAGAACAAGGCCCGCCTCGGGGCGAACGCCATGCTCGGCACCAGTCTCGCCGTGGCCCATGCGGCCGCGGCCGAACTGGAGCTCCCGCTCTTCCGCTACGTCGGTGGCCCGCACGCCCATGTCCTGCCGGTCCCCATGATGAACGTGATCAACGGCGGCGCCCATGCCGACAACAACGTCGACCTGCAGGAGTTCATGATCATGCCCGTCGGCGCGCCGAGCTTCCGCGAGGCACTGCGCTGGGGCGTGGAGACGTACCACACTCTGAAGAAGGTGCTCCACGACCGTGGTCTTGCCACCGCAGTCGGCGACGAGGGCGGTTTCGCCCCGAACCTCGAGAGCAACGAGTCGGCCATCGCCGTGTTGGTCGAGGCGATCGAGCGCGCGGGCTTCGCCCCCGGCACCGACATCGCGATCGCGCTTGATCCCGCCATGAGCGAGCTCCACAAGGACGGTGCGTACCACCTGACCGGCGAGGGCAAGGTGCTGTCGCGCAGTGAGATGGTCGCCTGGTGGGCCTCGATCGTCGACCGCTACCCCATCGTCTCCATCGAGGACGGCATGGCAGAGGACGACTGGGACGGCTGGAAGGAACTCACCGACGCCGTCGGGTCCAAGGTGCAGCTTGTCGGCGACGACCTGTTCGTCACGAATGCCCGCCGCCTGCAGATGGGCATCGACAGGAAGGTCGCGAACAGCGTTCTCGTGAAGGTGAACCAGATCGGGACACTCAGCGAGACCCTCGACACCGTCGAGCTCGCCACCCGCCACGCCTACACCAGCGTGATGAGCCATCGCTCGGGCGAGACCGAGGACGCCACCATCGCCGACCTGGCGGTCGCCACGAACTGCGGCCAGATCAAGACCGGTGCCCCGGCGCGCAGCGACAGAGTCGCGAAGTACAACCAGTTGCTGCGCATCGAGGAGATGCTCGGTGACGCGGCCCGCTACCGCGGTCACGACGCACTCGCCCCTCTCGGCTGACGCGCACAGAATCACGAACAGATGTTCGTGGTGCCTGTGGATAACCATGCCTGCACGGCACAATGGAGCGGTGACCGCCCGCACGACCCCCGCGAAGAAGAAGAAACCTTCCGCTTCGACGCGTCGCGCCACGACCCGGGACGGTCGTCTCGGAAAAATCGTCGCGAAAGTCGTGAAGAGCCGCACCTTCCGCAACCGTCGCCTCCGTCGCCTCGTCACAGTGGGCGTCATGGCCGGGTTCCTCCTTGCGGTGTTCACCGTTCCGGTCAGGGACTGGGTCATCCAGAACAACGTCCTGAACGCAAAGCAGGCCGAGTTCGAGGCGCTCGCCGACACGAACGAGGCTCTCCAGACCGAGGTGAACACGCTGCAGACCCCCGAGGGCGTCCGGGCCGCCGCCCGTGACCAGTTGGGGTACGTGCTCCCCGGTGAGACTCGCATCAGGCTGCTGCCGAACGGTGACCTCCCGAAGGAACTCCCCAACCAGTGGCCCTACACCCTGGTGTCGGGGATCGTCGCGGTGCGCCAGAGCATCGCTCAGGCGAACAACGCCCCGCTCGCCCCGCTCGCACCCTGACGGCTCACCGCCACGCCGACGTCCGTTCGCACGGAATCCGCCCCTTGGGCGTCGTGGCGGGTCGTGAGTAGTCTCGGGGAACAGTCTCACCACATGGGGGAAACATGGGCGGAAGCATTCTCGGCGAGCGCGTTCTTCGTAAGGAAGATCCGAAGTTCCTGACCACAGGCGGCAAGTACGTCGACGACCTGCTCGATGAGCCGTTGCTGAAGGGCGCACTGCACGTGACCTACGCGCGCAGCACCGTCGCCCACGGCAAGATCAACTCGATCGACGTCTCCGATGCGATCGGCATGCCCGGTGTGGTCGCCATCTACACCGCCGCGGACCTCGGACTGCAGCCGACTCCGTCGTCGTTCAACCCCGCAGCAACGCGCACGCTCCTCGCGAGCGACAAGGTGCGCTACGTCGGTGAACCGATCGCGGCCATCATCAGCGAGACCCGCGAGCAGGGCGAGGACGCAGCGGAGTTGGTGTACGCCGACTACGACGTGCTGCCCGCCTACACCGACATGATGCAGGCAATGGCACCGGGTGCCACCCTCCTCTACGACGCGTGCGGGAGCAACGTCGTGTTCGACACCACGGTGCTCGGCCTTCCCGAGAACACGGGTGACGACTTCTTCAAGGACTGCGAGGTCGTCGCGCGCGGCACCTTCATGAACCAGCGCGTCGCCCCGTGCCCGCTCGAGGTGCGCGGCAGCGCGGTCGCATGGGTGGACGGCCGCCTGTACCAGTGGATCTCCACGCAGCACGCCCAGGGCGCGCTCGCACCCGTCGCCGCCACGAACGGTGTCGACCCGTCACAGGTGCGCATCCTCACCCCCGACGTGGGTGGCGGCTTCGGCGCGAAGATCGGTGCGTACCCGGAGGAGATCCTCCTCGGAGTGCTCTCGACGAAGGTCAACAAGCCGCTGCGCTGGCGCGAGTCGCGCAGCGAGTCGATGGTTGCCCTCGGTCACGGCCGCGCACAGTTGCAGCAGGTTGTCATCGGCGGCACCAAGGACGGCAAGGTCACGCACTACCAGCTGCACGCCTTCCAGGACTCCGGTGCATGGGTCGACATGGGCACGATCCTCGCGCCCTTCATGACACGCCCGATGTCGTCGGGTGTGTACGCCATCCCGAACATCGAGTGCCGCACCACGTCGGTCGTCACGAACACGACCCCCACGGTCGCGTACCGCGGTGCCGGTCGTCCCGAGGCCACCGCGGCAATCGAACGCGCGATGGACCTGTTCGCCTATGAACTCGGCATGGACGCAGCGGAAGTGCGCCGCAAGAACCTCATCCCGAAGTTCATGGAGCCGCACACCACGGTCGTCGGCCAGACCTACGACGTGGGCAACTACGAGGAGTCGCTGAACCGCGCTCTCGAGGCCGCCGATTACGCCGGCTGGCGCAAGAAGCAGGCAACTCTCCGCGCTGCGGGCGGTGCGAAGCAGATCGGCATCGGCGTCAGCGTGTACGTGGAGATCACCGGCGGCGTCGGCAACGGCGAGCAAGCAAAGATCGAGATCCTCGACGACGGTCGTGCCCTCATCTACACCGGCACCTCCCCGCACGGCCAGGGCCACGCCACGTCGTGGGCCATGCTCGCCAGCGAGAAGACCGGCATCCCGATCGACAGGATCGACCTCGTGTGGGGCGACACCGACCTCACCCCCGTCGGCTCGGGCACCATGGGCTCGCGTTCGCTGCAGCAGGGCGGCAACGCCGTCTTCTCCGTGGCGGGGACCCTGGTCGAGAAGGCAAAGGCAGTCGCTGCCCGCCTGCTCGAGGCGAACGAGGCAGACGTCGTGCTCGACACCGACCGCGCCGTCTTCCACGTCGCGGGCACACCGGCCGTCACCAAGTCATGGGCGGACCTCGCGGTCGCCGAGAAGCAGAGCGGCGGCCTCAGCCACGACGAGTTCATCGGCGTGCCGAGCGCGACGTTCCCCTTCGGCGCCCACGTTGCGGTCGTCGAGGTGGACACCGAGACCGGCAAGGTCACCCACATCGCGCACACCGCGTGCGACGACGCGGGTCGCGTGCTGAACCCGATGCTGCTCGAGGGCCAGATCCACGGCGGTGTCGCACAGGGTGCGGCGCAGGCCCTCCTCGAGGAGGTCTGCTACGACGCCGACGGCAACCCCATCACGTCGAACCTCGCCGACTACGCGTTCATCTCGGCGGCGGAACTGCCGAGCGTGACCGTGGTCCACATGGAGACCCCGACGCCGGTCAACCTGATCGGCGCAAAGGGAATCGGTGAGTCCGGGACCATCGGTTCCACCCCGGCACTGCAGTCGGCGGTCGTCGACGCGGTGTCGCATCTCGGTGTCCGCAACATCGAGATGCCCTGCACGCCCCAGCGCGTGTGGGCGGCCATCGCGGCGGCACAGAAGTAACCAGGACGAGACGAACAGGAAAGACAGAACATGAAAGTTTCAATGACAGTGAACGGCGTCGCCCGCGAGAACGACGTGGAGCCGCGCACGCTGCTCGTCCAGTACGTCCGTGAGCACCTGGGTCTCACCGGCACCAACATCGGCTGCGACACGTCCAGCTGCGGTGCCTGCACGATCCACGTGAACGGTGAGTCTGTGAAGAGCTGCACCATGCTGGCCGTCCAGGCCGACGGTGCGAACGTCACCACCATCGAGGGACTCGCCAAGGGCGACACCATGCACCCGATGCAGGAGTCGTTCATGCAGAACCACGGTCTTCAGTGCGGTTACTGCACGCCGGGCATGGTCATGGCTGCCATCAGCCTGCTCGACGAGAACCCGAACCCGACCGAGGAAGACGTGCGCATCGGCCTGGAGGGCAACCTCTGCCGCTGCACCGGATACCACAACATCGTCAAGTCCGTGCTCGCCGCGGCGAAGAAGTGAGGAACCCGTCATGATGCCCGCACCCTTCGATTACAAGCGCGCCTCGTCGGCGGCAGAGGCAATCGCCCTCGTCGGCCAGCACGGTGACGACGCCAAGTTCCTCGCCGGCGGCCACTCGTTGCTGCCGCTCATGAAGCTGCGTCTCGCCCAGCCGGCCGTCCTCGTCGACATCGCCCGTATCTCCGACCTCAGCTACATCCGCGAGGAGGGCGATCACATCGCCATCGGTGCCCTCACCCGTCACCACGACGTGGAGCACAGCGCGCTGCTGAAGCAGCACGTGCCGCTGCTGGCCCACGCCGCATCGCACGTGGGCGACCCGCAGGTTCGTCACCGCGGCACCATCGGCGGCTCGATCGCGCACAGCGACTCGGCGTCCGACCTGCCCGCCACCACGCTCGCACTCGGCGCCACGTACGTGGCACAGGGCCCGAACGGCACCCGTGAGATCGCCGCAACCGACTTCTACAAGGGCTTCCTCGAGTCCGCGCTCGCACCCGACGAAATGCTGACCGAGATCCGCGTTCCGAAGATGAACGGTGCCGGCTGGTCGTTCCAGAAGTTCAACCGCCGCGCCCAGGACTGGGCGATCGTCGGTGTCGCGGCATGGCGCCGCGGCAACGAGGCCGGCGTCGGGCTCGTCAACATGGGCTCGGTGCCGATCCTCGCCACCAGCGTGGCGGCCGCAATCGGCGATGGTGCGTCCATCGCCGACGCTGCGGCACTTGCTGCTGCACAGGCAGAGCCCCAGTCGGACAACAACGCGAGCAGCGAGTACCGCGAACACCTCGCGAAGGTCCTCGTGCGCCGCGCGCTCGAGCAGTCCACCAAGTAACGGCGTCCGGTGGCACCGCCGGCGCGGTGCACATCACATAACCTCGTCATCCGTGTCCGATGACGTGCTGATCCCCGACGGAGGCAAGTGGGCCGACGTCCGTCGGGCACTCCTCATCGTCTACTCGGTGGCGCTCGTGTGGAGCATCTTCGTGTGGGGCATCCCCATCGACAGGCTCCTCGTTCTCACGTGGATGGCGGTGGCGTTCGGGCTGAGCACCATCGGCAGGCCGCTCGCCGACGTGAAGCAGACCGCCCGCGACTGGTTCGCCCTCGTGGCCGTCTACATCGCATACGACTACAGCCGCGGCATGGCCGACCAACTGGGACGACCGGTGAACTACACCTGGCTCGCGAAGATCGACTCGTTCCTGTTCCTCGGCCGCAACCCGAACGTGGTGATGCAGTGGCACTTCTACAACCCGGGCGACGTGAAGTGGTACGACGTCGTCGGGTCCATCGTCTACATGACCCATTTCGTCCTCCCCGTCGTGCCCCTGGCACTCCTGCGCGTGCGGAACCGGACGGCATGGCTGCAGTACCTGCGCCGTTTCGCCCTGACGCTCTACATCGCCGTCGCGTGCTTCGTGGTGTTCCCGGCTGCACCACCGTGGATGTCGGCGAAGGCCGGTTACACCGACCCCGTGGCGCGCATCACGGGCCGTGGCTGGTGGGAACTGAACCTGAAGACGATCTCGAAGACGCTCGACCGGGGCGCCGCGGTGATGAATGCCGTCGCCGCCATGCCGTCGCTGCACTCGGGCTGTGCGCTGTTGATCACCCTGTGGGTCACGAGGAACCTGCCTTGGTGGAAGCGGGCACCGTTCCTGCTCTTCCCCCTCGTGATGGCCGTGACGCTCGTGTACTTCGGTGAGCACTACTTCGTGGACGCAATCGCGGGGTGGCTCCTCGTGCTCGCCGCATGGCACATCTCCGAGTGGTGGGAGAGGAAGAAGGGGCTCGAGAGCCCGCCGTCGCTGTTCAGCCGCGGATCTGCACGGCAGATCTGACAGACACCCACGGCCTGAAGATCTCGGCGCGGATGCGGTTGTGCTCGTCCGCCGAGTCGTAGGCGTGCCACGCGGCCTCGTCCTCGAACACCGACACCACGGCGAAGTCGGCGTTGCCCTCGTTGATTCCCGCGTCGGGCCCGCAGGTGTAGGAGATGCACCCCTTCAACGTCTTCGCGTACTCGTACAGGTGCTTCTGCGCCGTCTCCGCGTGGCCCGCGGGGACGCCTTCCTTCCATGTGAACGTGACGACGTGGGTGAACATGGGTGTCTCCTGTTGGTGTGTGTCACATGAGGCCGGCGAACGAACCGCCGTCCACGTTGATGTGGGTGCCGGTCATGAACTTGGCCTGGTCGCTGCACATGAACGCGGCGATGGCGCCGAAGTCGTCGGCGTCACCGACCGTGCCACTCGGCTGGCCGGACTTGGCCGCGTCGATGTTCGCGCCGTAGATCTGGCGGATGCGGTCGGTGTCGTGCGTGCCGGGCTGGATGGTGTTCACGGTGACACCGTCGGCGGCAACCTCGCGCGCCACGGTCTTCAGGTACGCCGTGACGCCGGCGCGTGCCGTGTTCGAGAGGATGATGTTGGGCATCGGCTGGCGGACGGAGACGGACGTGATGGCCACGACCCGGCCCCACCCGCGCTCGCGCATCGGCGGAATGGCCACGCCGCACATTGCCACGATCGAGAGAAGGTTCTTTTGGAGAGCGGGCAGGTATTCGCTCTCGGGCGTCGAAGCGAACGTGCCGGGCGGTGGGCCGCCGCCGTTCGCGACGAGGATGTCGACGGACCCGAGCATCCTGATCGCGGTCTCCACGAACGCGCGGCCGCCGTCGGCATCCGACACGTCACAGACGAAACCCTGCGCGCCGTGACCTATCTCGGCGAGAGCGGACGCGAGCCGCTGTTCGTCCCGTCCGCACACGACCACCCGCACGCCCTCCGCCGCGAGGGCCTTTGCCGTTCCCAACCCCAGGCCCGCGGTGCCTGCTGCGACTGCTGCGGTGCGACCGCTCAGACCGAGATCCATTCGCCCACCGTACAACGGCGGGATTCGGGCCGGGCTGGCTGTGGGTGTCACCACCGCCCGCCCGTACGCTTGGGACGTGCCGATCGACCCGTCCACCACCGCTGACGTCCGCGCCGGACTAGCAGAGCACGGGTACCTCGCCGACGAGGGTCTCGTCACCGCGGTGTTCCTCGCCATCACACTGCGCCGGCCGTTGTTCCTGGAGGGCGAGGCCGGCGTCGGCAAGACGGAACTGGCAAAGACCATCGCCCGGTGGCAGGGTGCCGAGCTCATCCGCCTGCAGTGCTACGAGGGCATCGACGCGTCACAGGCGGTGTACGACTGGGACTACTCGCGCCAGCTGCTGCACCTGCGTGCCGCCGAGGCATCCGGCGAGGCCGGCCGCACCGGCACCGCCGAACTGGAGAACCAGCTCTACAGCGAGAAGTTCCTGCTGAAGCGAGCATTGCTGCGCGCGATCGACCAGCACGGCCCCACCCGGCCGGTCCTTCTCATCGACGAGATCGACCGCGCCGATGACGAATTCGAGGCGTACCTGCTGGAGGTCCTGAGCGACTACCAGGTCACCATCCCCGAGCTCGGCACGTTCCGCGCCGCCACCCCGCCGATCGTGATCCTCACGTCGAACCGCACGCGCGACGTGCACGACGCATTGAAGCGCCGTTGCCTCTACCACTGGGTCGAGCACCCCTCGTTCGAGCGCGAGGTCGAGATCGTCTCGATGCGCGTGCCCGACGCGACGGAGGAACTGACGCACCAGGTGGCCGCGGCCGTCGAGGCACTGCGCGGTCTCAACCTGTACAAGCCACCGGGCGTGGCGGAGACCATCGACTGGGCCACGGCCCTCGCACGGCTCGGCACGACGACTTTCGACGAGGCCGTCGTCGCACAGACCCTCGGCACCGTGCTGAAGTACCGCGAGGACCAGGGACGGGTGCAGGAGAACGGGCTCGATGCAATCGTGAACGCCGCCCTCGAGCGCGGTTCGCTGCGCGGCTGACGCGGGAGCGAAGAATGTCCGACGTCATCACCGCTGATCCCGGCGCAGAGAAGATGGCCGTTGCGTTCGCCCGCGTGCTGCGCGGCGTGGACATCGCCGCGCCGCTCGACTCCGTTCTCACGTTCGTCGATGCGCTGTCGCTCGTCGGGATGGACAACCGCGAGTCAGTCTACTGGGCGGCACGGTGCACACTTGCCCGCAACCCCGAGGACATCCCCGCCTTCGACCGCGCGTTCGCGGTGTTCTGGGACCACCGGGAATCCTCCGCCGAGATCGACACGGAAGAACTGCGCATCACCATCGCAATGGACACCGAGGAGGAGGGGTCTTCCGGCGGTTCCGCCGACGCGAGTGACGACCCCACCATCACCCTCCGCTTCAGCGGCGTCGAGACACTCCGCGAGAAGGACTTCTCCGACTACACCGACGAGGAGATGCGCACCGCGCAGAAGTGGATGGAACAACTCCGCGTCGCCGGGACCCCGCGTGAGTCGCTGCGCTGGGTGGCCTCCCGCAAGGGGACACGACCGGACATGCGCCGCACGGTGCGCGCGTCGCTCGCCGCGCAGGGAGAGCCGGTGCGCCGTCGCTGGACGCGGCACGGAGAACGGTCACGCAGGATCGTCTTCCTTCTCGACGTGAGCGGCTCCATGGAGCCGTACGCGCGCGCCCTCGTGCGCTTCGTGCACGCCGGCGTGGCGGGCCGCCAGAGGGTGGAGGCATTCACGCTCGGCACGCGCCTCACCCGCATCACCCGGGAACTCACCTCGAAGGACCCGGACAAGGCACTGCGCCTCGCCGGCACACGCGTGGCCGACTGGAGCGGCGGCACGCGCCTCGGCGAGACGCTGCGGCTGTTCAACGACGAATGGGGCGTGCGCGGGATGGCCCGTGGCTCCATCGTGGTGATCCTGAGCGACGGGTGGGACCGCGGGGAACCGCGGGTGCTCGCCGACGAGATGCAGCGCCTGCAGCGCGTGTCGTTCAGGGTGGTGTGGGTCAACCCGCTGAAGGTCACCCCGGGGTACGCGCCCCTCGCCCGCGGCATGGCCGCAGCCCTACCATTCGTGGACGAGTTCGTCGAGGGACACAGCCTCGACGCACTCGAACACCTGACGAAAGTGATCAACCATGCGTGATCTTCTCGATGACATCGACCGCTGGCGGGCGGACGGCAAGAAGGTTGCCGTCGCGCGCGTCGTCGACATCCAGGGTTCCGGTCCGCGCGAGACCGGCGCCGCCATGGCCGTGAACGAGGACGGAGAGGTCATCGGCTCGGTCAGCGGCGGGTGCGTCGAGGGCGCGGTCGTCAGCGAGGCACTCGCCATCCTGAACGGCGAGAACGAGAGCCGCGTCGTCACCTTCGGTTACTCCGACGACGAGGCGTTCGCCGTGGGTCTCACGTGCGGCGGGATCATCCACCTGTTCATCCAGCCGTTGACCTGGTGACCGTGGTGTCCTCCACCTACGAACTCTTCTCGGAACGCGTTCGGGCGACGCTCCCCGTCGCGCTCTGCACGGTGATCGAGGGCCCGAACACCGGCGCGACACTCGCGATCACGCCTGACGGCGCCCTCTCCGGGTCACTCGGCAACGACGAACTCGACCGTGTCGTCATCCGCGATGCCGTCGGCGAACTGGAGGCTGCGCGCACCGTCGTGCGCCACTACGGACCGCGCGGCGAGTCGACCCCGGAGGACCTGCAGGACACGCCGACGGTGCGCGTCTTCATCGAGTCGTTCTCCCCTCCGCCGCGCATGTGGATCTTCGGTGCGGTCGACTTCACCGCGGCGCTCGCGCGGGTGGCGAAGGTCCTCGGGTACCACGTCACCGTGTGCGACGCGCGCGAGATCTTCGCGACGAAGCGCCGCTTCCCGATGGCCGACGAGGTGGTCGTTTCCTGGCCAGGCCCGCTGTTCGAGCGCAACGGCCACCTGCTCGGCCCGCGTGACGCCGTCTGCATCCTGACGCACGACCCGAAGTTCGACGTGCCCGCCATCCAGGGTGCCCTCGCCACGAACGCCGCCTACATCGGCGTGATGGGCAGCAGGAAGACCCACGCGAAACGCCTCGAGCGCCTCGCCGAGGTGGGAATCTCGTCGGAGGCCGATCTGGCCCGTATTTCCTCGCCCATCGGGCTCGACCTCGGCGGCCGCACGCCCGAGGAGACCGCCATCAGCATCGTGGGCGAGATCATCGCGAAGCGCACCGGCCGCGTCGCTGCGCCGCTCGGCACCACCACGGGCGCCATCCACTGACCGCGCCCGGCCGCACGGGTCAGAGACGGAACTGGATGATGCGGCTGGGGTCGGCCCACACAGTGCGCTGCGCCTGCGCCTCGCTCATCATCTTGAACTTCACGCGCTTGCCGTTGAACGGTGCGTGGATCATCGCGTTGCCGAGACCGAGGTACATGTGGACGTGCGTCCCCTCCCCGACAATGTCACCCAGCAACGCATCCTTGCGCTCGATGCGCATGTGCGTGTCCATCTGCGACACGGCCTGGCGCGGCATGTCGAGACCGGCGGTGCGCCACGCGAACCACTGGAGACCACTGCAGTCCATCTGCACGTAGGGGTCTTCCTTGCCCTCGACGTACTTCACGCCGATCTGGGAGATGGCGGCAAGCCCGGCGATCTGGTGGTCGCGCGGCGCCTTGTTCCACTTGCGGTCGAGCAGCTTGGTATCGAGCCCCATTCGACTCGCCACCTCGTCACTGACCAACTTGCGGGCGGCTCGGTACACGGGGTCGTCCACGTTGTCCTGGCGCATGATCAACGTGAGTGCGGCGACGGCATTGACCGACAGCGGGTCGCGCGCACGGATGCGGTACCCGGGCATGAGGTCACGCGTCGACGCCTTCTTCGTGGACGCCACCGCCGACTTCGACACCCCGCCGTCGGTGCTTCCCTCGTCGGTGGCACGCACCGCCGGAACCGATACGGTCAGGAGGGACACGGCGACCATGGCTGCGGCGGAGAACCCGCGACGGAGATGGTGCCTGCCGTGCATGTCAGGCAGGCTATTGGAAATGACGAATGTCCCGCACACCACAACGTTTGTCCTGCTCGCGGCGGGCGCCGGGGAACGTTTTTCCGGCCCCACGCACAAGCTCCTGGCGGAGATCAACGGCACCACGGTGATGGCGCTGTCCCTCGCCGCGATGACGCAGGCGGGCGGCGGCGACTGTGTCGTCGTGACCGGTGCCGAGCAATCGCCCGCGCTCCTCGCGATCATCGGCGATGTGCACCGCGTGGTGAACGAGAACTGGGGAACCGGTCAGCGCAGTTCCGTGCTCTCGGCGATCGCGGAGGCGCGGCGACGAGGGAGCGACCAGGTCGTCATCGGGCTCGCCGACCAACCGTTCGTCGGTGCGGGTTCGTGGACCGCGGTCGCCGAAGCCGACGCCCCCATTGCGGTGGCCACGTTCGACGGCCGGCGAGGCAACCCCGTGAAGTTGCGCGCCGACGTGTGGGATGTGTTCGAGAACACACCCGGAGACCCCGATGCGGGGGCGAGAACGCTCATGAACCTGCGTCCCGAATTGGTTCGGGAAGTATCCTGCCAAGGGTCATCTGACGACATCGACACACGCGAGGACTTGACGAAATGGACCTGAACCACGAATTCACCGTGCCGGTACCGGTTGCGGACGCATGGAAGATTCTCACCGATGTCGAGCGCATCGCACCGTGCCTTCCCGGTGCGGAACTGCAGGAGGTCGAGGGAGACACGTACCGCGGCGTCGTGAAGGTGAAGGTCGGACCCATCCAGGCACAGTTCAAGGGCCAGGCCAGTTTCGTGGAGCGCGACGACAGCGCGCACAAGGCCGTACTGAAGGGCGAGGGCCGTGACACCGGCGGGAAGGGCAACGCATCCGCGTTGATCACCGCCCAGCTCACGTCCGAGTCGGCAGCTTCCACCAAGGTCGTCGTCACCACCGACTTGTCGATCACCGGCAAGGTCGCCCAGTTCGGCCGTGGTGCGATGGCCGACGTCAGTGACAAGCTGCTCGGCCAGTTCGTGGAGAACCTGAACCAGCTGATTGCGTCGCAACCCGCCTCCGCACCGGAGTCCGCTGCCGCGCCCGAGGCGGCACCTGCCGCGCAGACGGACGGCGGCGTGCGCAAGATCGAGGGCCCGGCCGCAAAGCCGATCGACCTGCTCGATGCCGCGGGGGCGCCGATCCTGAAGCGCGCGATCCCCGTGCTGGTGGTTGCCGCCGCAGTGATCGTCTGGCTGATCGTCAAGTAGATGCAACTGCCCGGCGACGCGCCGAGCGCCGCCGACGACGACGCAGTGCGACGTCTCATCGGCCGCGAACCACAGGGTGAGTACACCGTCGTCGTGCGTGCCGCGAACGGCGAACCGGTCGTGCTGTGCAACGCCCCGCTGCTGCGCGACGGCACACCGATGCCCACGCTGTTCTGGCTGTGCGGTGACCACGAGGTGACGGCCGTCAGCCGACTCGAGGCGGACGGCGCGGTGAACGAGGTGGAGGCCGAACTCGGGATGGAGACAATGGACGAGATCCATCGTCGCTACGGGTCACTCCGTGACTCGTTCATGCCCGCGCACCACACCGGGCCGCGACCGTCGGGCGGCGTCGGCGGCACGCGTCGCGGAGTCAAGTGCCTGCACGCGCACTTCGGGCACTGGTTGGCCGGTGGCGATGATGCCGTCGGCGAGTGGGTCGCTGCCCGGCTCACTGCCGCGGGTGTCAGCCACGCTGCGAGGGTCGCATGAGCATCCGCGCGATCATCGACGTGGGGACGAACTCGACGAAGTTGTTGGTCGTCGACGGCGACACCGACATCGCGCGCGAACTGATGCCGTCGCGTCTCGGCGAGGGACTCGCCTCGTCAGGGACCCTGTCCGCGGATGCGATGTCCCGCACGGTCGACGTCATCGACGGGTTCGTCGCCCGCGCGCGCGGGCTCGGCGCAACCGACGTCACCGTCGTCGGCACCGCGGCATGCCGCCGGGCGACGAACACCAACGAGTTCGTGGCGATGGTGCGCGGGCGAACCGGCACCGACCTGCAGGTCATCACCGGCGAGACCGAGGCAGAGCTCTCGTTCATCGGCGCGATGCGCAACCTGCCCCCCGTCACCGGCAACACGCTCGTGATCGACATCGGCGGGGGCAGCACGGAACTCACCGTCGGCGTCGACCAGCCGTACCGCGCGGTCAGCATCCCCATCGGGGCGGTCACTGCCACCGAGACGGACCTCACCACGGACCCACCGCGGCCGGAGGACCTCACGAACGTGATCGGTGCCGTGCAGGACGAACTGGAGGAGATCGGCCGCCTTCACCCCGAGATGGTGACCAGCCAGCGCGTCGTTGGCATCGCCGGCACGATCGTGACGATCGCTGCGGTGGAACTAGGGCTCGCCACGCACGACGAGTCCGCACTCCACGGTTTCGTGCTCACGCGCGGGGCGGCAGAGGACGTCTTCCGCACCCTGGCCACCGAGCGCCTCGCCGACCGGGTTCTGAACCCCGGCCTGCCGCGGGACCGGGCGGACATCATCGTGGCGGGATGCTGCATCCTCGTGGCCGTCATGCGACGCCTGCAACTGGACGAGATCACGGTGTCGACGGGCAGCCTGCGGGACGGCATCGCCCTGCGTGGGAAACTGTCGCCGTGACCGCGATGCACCCCGGACGGACCTCGAACCTCGGACTGCGTCTGTACGGCCGTCGCATCGTGCTGCGTCCGCTGGTCGCGCAGGACTTCGCCGGGTGGAGCGAGGTGCGCCGCCGCAACGGTGACTGGCTGACCAGGTGGGAGCCGATGAAGCTCCCCCATCACCCGGACCCGGAATCGAACCGCGAGGTGTTCGCAGCGCGCTGCTCGGCGCGCGAGCGCGAGCGGCACGCCGGGTCCCAGTACTCGTTCGGCATCTTCGTGGACGGCGTGTTCGCCGGCGAGATCAACCTGAACAACGTCATCCGCGGCGCCATGCAGTCTGCGACCATCGGCTACTGGATCGACAAGGCGCGTGCCGGCCAGTCCTTCATGTCGGAGGCCGTGATAGTGCTCGCCGAGTTCGCGTTCGAGGAACTGAACCTGCACCGGCTCGAGATCTGCATCATCCCGCGCAACTTCAACAGCAGGCGCGTGATGGAGAAACTGCACATCCGCGAGGAGGGCGTGGCACAGCGCTTCCTCGAGATCAACGGAACGTGGGAGGACCACGTGCGCTACGGCCTCACCGTGGAGGAATGGCGCGACAGGCGCGCCGGTTACGTCAGCACCTGGCTCGGACGCCAGGCCTAGCCGTCAGCTCGCCTCGGCGAGCTCGTCCCACGCGAGAGCACGCTGACGGCGGACCGACTTGCGGCGCTTCCAGTCCTTCGTCTTCCAGTGCTTCAGCACCTTCTTGCGACGGCTCTTCTCGAGACCACGCTCTGCATCGTGATGGTGCACGGGCTTCCATGCCGGGCCGGGCTCCTCCACATCATCGGGCTCGAGACCGTGTCGAACGGCCTCCTCCACGAGATGCAGTTCGCTGTGCACGCGGTGACGCTCATTGTGGGCATGTGCCCGAATGTCGGCGCGCGGCACAGGAGCAAGGTCCTGATTGCGATGTCGTTGACTCATCGCCGCTCCCTTCCGGGACCCCTGCGTGGGTCCCTTGTGGTTCCCTTGACGGCACCGTACACCCGCCGGGGACCCCCGCGGGACGCATGTCTGTCCCCTTCCCCGACACGGACCCGAACGGTGCCGGCGCGCGCACCGGGCCACCGCCTGCCGGGGTCAGCGCAGGACCACGATGGAACGGATGATCTCCGCGCGGGCCCCGTTCGTGAGGATGGCGTAGCGGCAGGTTCCCGCCCGCACCCCCACCAGGCGGTGGCGTTCCTGGCCCTTCACCACGCAGCGCGACGGCGTCAACGAGCGCAGCTTCGTCGAATCGTCCGACACACCCGTCACCAGGTTGTCCACGCGGATCGCGCGCCCGGGCTTCAGCGAGGCAATGCGCGGGGCGGTGATGCGCGACGTGGCCGAACCGGGGCCGACCGCGTTCGTCGACTTGATGACGACGGAGTACTGGCGGCCGGGGACGAGCCCGCGGATCCTCACCGCGTTCGTGCCCGGCTCGACCTTCACTGACTTCACGACCTTGCCGGCGTGCAGCACGGAGACCTTGGTGGAGGTGATCGGTGAGCCCCCGTCGCACGGCGGTTCCCAGCCGACGAGCATCGAGGACGCGTCGGGCGTGATGATCACGTTCGATGGCTTGCCCGGTGAATACAGCGACGTGACCGGCGCGGTGTTGACGAACAACAGCCTGTTCGGACTGGTGCCATCGAGCCCGACGATCGCGTTCTTGGTCGCGCGTTCGAGCAGGGCATCCACGTACTGCGAGGGGCACAGCGTCGGCTGCTGCTGGCCGAGCAGCGCGAGCGCACCGGCAACGTGCGGGGCGGCCATCGACGTGCCGATGTCGCCCATGTAGTCGGTGTCGCTGCGCATCCAGGCGGATGTCACGGGCGTCGTGCGGTCCCCACCCGGAGCCCAGATGTCCACGCACGGGCCGTAGTTCGAGAAGAACGAAGGGCCGTCGGTCTTCGAGGTGGCGCCGACCGTGAGCGACTGCGGGTCGCTCCCCGGGGCGATGCGGCACGCATCGACCGGCTTTCCCGTTTCGTCGCCGTTGCCCGCCGCGACGACGACGATGACACCGTCAGCGACGAGTTCGTGCACCATGTCGATGATTGTCGTGCCGTCGTCGCCGAGGTCGACACCGAGGCTGAGGTTCGCGATTGCTATGCGTCCCGACACGTGGTTGCCGAGCACCCATTTGAGGCCGTCGACCACGTCCTCCACCTCCGCGTTGCCGTTGCAGTCGAGGACGCGCACCGCGATGATGTTCGCCTGCACGGCGACACCGGTTGTCGTTCCGGCAGCGGTGGCCGCAACGTGGGTGCCGTGACCGTCGCAGTCCGATGTCGGCGGGTCCACCTCTGAGTACTCGTTGATCGCCGACACGTCGATGCCGGGGATGACGCGTCCGTTCAGTTGCTCGTGGGTGGGGCGCACGCCGGTGTCCACGATGTAGATGTCGATCCCGGCCCCGGTCAGGGTCCCCATCGACACGTTGCCGTCGAGCGGAAGGGCCGTTTGGTTGATGCGGTCGAGGTTCCAGGGGGTCTCCACCCCCATCGAGCGCCCGGCCGTCCCGTGCGCGCTCAGTCCCACCACCGCCAACAGGGCAAGAAGGACCTTTGGGGGACGGCGCACGGTGGTTGATGGTACCGTGTGAGCGATTTTCAGTGCCATGGGGCACGGTCGAGGGGAAGCACATGAGATACATCTCACGGCGTCATGCCACCATCGCAGCAGCAGTACTGACGGCCGTCAGCATCGTGGGCATCTCGCCCGTGCAGGCTGCTGTCCGTTCGTTCGGGAAGAACTACCAGGTCACGGCCACCGTGAAGGGCGCCCAGAACATGACCGTTCTCCTGATGTCGGCAAAGGGCCAGACGCTCGCGTCGGCAAAGGTGACAAAGTCATCGCAGGCCATCACTCTGAAGACCGCCCCGACCACTTCCACCAAGGGCGCAACGCTGCAGCTCGTCAGTGGTTCGGGCAAGGCCGGCAAGGGCGCGTACTACGGACCGGTCGTCATCGGCTGGAAGGGCACCAAGGCATCGACCGCCTCGAAGGTGACCTCCAAGTTGAAAGCCTCTACATCAACCAAGATCTCGCTCGGCACCGTGCAGGTGAAGGCCGCAACGGGGAGCGCCAAGCAGGGCTACGCAGTGGCTCTTGCGGCATCGAAGCTGGCAGACACCTCCACGGCCGCACTCGCGAAGGCATCAAAGGGCAAGCCGAGCGGTGTCGGCAACTACGGCAAGAACCAGTCGGTCAGCAGCGGTGACTTCACCGTCAGCATCGCATCAGTTCATGCAGCGGCGTGCTCGCCCGTCGGCACCGCGACATGCGACCCGCAGGGCAACCCGATTGCCGCTCCGACCGGGCCCGTCAACAACAGCCCCGCCGTCGCACTTGCCGACGATGACATGAACGGTGGCGACAAGGACGACGACGGCATCCCGAATGCGTTCGACGTGAACGACGACGGCGACTCCGCCGTGGACGCGGCAGACGCCGACACTCCCGCGCCCAAGGTCTCAGCAGAAGGCGCCACAACCTGCGCCAGCATGGATTTCAAGATCTTCACCAATTTCAAGGCAACTGACGCGAACTATTCGGGGACAATCAATGCCTACGCGACGGGAAGCTTCCAGGCCACCAGGGACAGGTCAGCGACCGTCATCGGCCAAACGATGTCAATGGTCTTTTCGCCGATCACCAACGTGTGCGGCAGTGCAGTCACCGCCAGTTACCTGAAGGGCAATGGTGTGACCTACGCACCGTCCGACTATGTGAAACTCGGCAACCCATGCAGCACGGGCGACTACCAGTGGCTCATCGGTGCCGGCCGCATGTGCGATGCCAATGCGGGCAGCACTTCTGGATTCGACTTCGGTTCCAAGTACCAGTTCAGCGGGACCGATCTACCGAGCGGTCAGGACACCTTCACGATGAAGGTCGAGACGGCTGATGGAAAATCCTACGAGTTCACGAGCAGTCCCGGATTCGTCTTCGTGACGCACCCGATGCTCATTACATACGACAACGGAGCCGGCTACTCGGGCACAATTCAGTACGGTCAGCAGAACATCGCCCCCATCCAGGTGGGCAGTTCGAATGAACTGACCCTCACGATGTTCCGCCCGCAACGACTGGCGTTCGACGGCGAGGCCGGGTACTCCGATGGCGCTTACTACGACCTAGCTGCGTTCAAGTACACACCCGACATTCCGAACGGCATACGTGCATCGAACGACCCCGGTTCACCGTCGAGCCCTGGGCCCGGCAAGTGCGACGCCTTGACATTCAAGGACTCGACAATGACCGATGACACGCTCGTCAACACCGCCACAAAGCCAACGATGACGTTGAAGTGGCGACTGAATGACTGCTTCCGCGCACGCAACGTTGCGTGGTCCGCGGGCTATCTCACCGTGGACATTCAGGTGGAGCCAACAGGACCCGGCGGCAACTCGGCCCAGAAACTCTGGCTCCAGCTGCTGCCCTAGCCCTTCCGCATCCAGCAAAGAACCCGGGCCCGCAAGGGCCCGGGTTCTTTCGTTCTCGGGCGGCCACCGTTGCCGGCGCACGCAACCCGCGGCTACTTGCTGCTGATCTTCTTCTGCATCGCGCCGATCATGTCGGCGAACCACGGCTGCTTCGTGCTCCACAACTGCGGCTCCAGCTCGCGCTTCACCGCGTCGGGGTGGTTGTCCACGTCGTGCATGTCCTTGATGGTCTGCTTGGTGACCTCCACGAGCGCGCGGGGACGGGACGCCGCGCGGGCGGCCATCTCCTGTGACGCGGCCAGCAGCTGGTCGTCGGCGACGCACTTGTAGGCCAGTCCGACGCGGGCGGCCTCCTCGCCGTCGAGCACCTCACCGAAGATGACCGCGGCCATGGTGGCCTGCGGCCCGGCGATGCGGCGGAACATCCAGGTGTGACCGCCACCGGGGTGGATGCCGATCTGCAGGAAACGCGTGTCGAACTTGGCGCGCTTCGCGGCGATGCGCACGTCGCAACCGAGGGCAAGGTTCATGCCGGCCCCGACGGCAGCGCCGTTGACTGCCGCGATGGTGGGCAGAGGACTGCGCGCGATGCGCAGGAACCCCTCGTAGATCGTGCCGAGGCTGTCACCCGAGGCCGTCTGCAGGTTGCCGAGGTTCGCGCCCGCGCAGAAGGCCGGCGCGGCGCCTGTGACGACGAGCGCACCGATCTTCTCGTTTCCCTCGATCTCGTCCATGGCGGCCGTGATCTCGGCGACCATGGGTCCGGTCAGTGTGTTGCGCTCATCGGGGTTGTTCAGGGTGAGTGTGGCCACACCGTCGGTGACCGAGACAAGTACGAGGCTCATGGGCGGAAAGTCTCGCACACAGGCTTCGTGTCCCCCACGGTCGGTGCCGTACCGTTGCGCCATGGCCGAAGACGTTGTCCTGTACGAGGTGAGCGAGGGAATCGCCACCGTCACCCTGAACCGCCCGGAGAAGCGCAACGCGTTGAACTCCGATGTTCTCCGCCTGCTGCCGCAGATGCTGACGAGGGCGGACAAGGACGATGCCGTCGATGTCGTGATCCTCACCGGGGCGGACCCCGCGTTCTCTGCCGGCCTCGACCTGAAGCAACTCGGCGACACGGGCGACAACCTGCGCGGCACCGGCGCCGACGGTGCACCGAACGCAACGGGAGTGCGCGGGCCGTTCCCCACGATGACGAAGCCGCTCATCGGTGCGGTCAACGGTGTCGCCATCACCGGCGGTTTCGAGTTGGCGCTGAACTGTGATTTCCTCGTCGCGTCAGAGCACGCAAAGTTCGGTGACACGCACTCTCGCGTCGGCGTGATGCCGGGATGGGGACTCACCGTCCTCTTGCCCCAGGCCATCGGCGTGCGCCGCGCGAAGGAGATGAGCCTCACCGGCAACTTCATGGGTGCGGAGGAGGCTCTCGCGTTCGGTCTCGTGAACCACGTCGTCCCCCACGCCGACCTCATGCCGTTCACGCGCCAGATCGCGAAGGACATCGCGGGCAACGAGTCCGATGGTGTCCGTCGGATGCTGCAGACCTACAAGGAGTACGCGGCGGAGACCGACGCGTGGGAGAACGAGGCGACCGTCGGCGCACAGTGGCGGCGACAGAACTTCGCCACGGAGAAGGTGGCGGAGCGCCGCGCGAAAATCATGGAGCGCGGCCGCACGCAGTGACGGCACGGTCCCGCGGACAGCGGGTTACTTCGAGATCTCCGAGACGGCACTCACGGTGATGCCACCCCGGGGCTGCTGCACCAGTTCCACGCGAACGCTGTGCGGCTTGGCCGTTGCCATCACTTCGCCGGCGATCTCGGCGGCGAGTGCCTCGGCGAACACGGCACGGTCGCGGAATCCCCACAGGTAGAGCTTCAGGCTTTTTGACTCGATGCAGTACTCGTCCGGCACGTACTCGATGGTCAGGCTGGAGATGTCCGGCTGGTTCGTGACCGGGCACATCGACATCAGCTCGTCGGTCTCGAAGGCGACCTCGGTGACGTTCTGCGGTGCCGGGAACACCTCGACGTGCTCGATCGGGTGCTGCACCGTCTTGCCGAGAACCGTGAGGCCTGATGTGTCGCTCATGGCGACAAGGCTACGGGCTGTCGCGCGCTGCTAGCGCAGGTCGGCGGGCAGCAGATCAACCAGGGGAACCAGCGGACGGGGCCCGACATGCGAGATCACCTCGGCGGCCGCGATGGCGCCGATGCGGGCGCACGTCGTCATGTCCTTGCCCTGCGTGAGACCGCGCAGGAACCCGGCCGCGAACAGGTCGCCGGCGCCGGTGGTGTCAACGACGGTCACGCCGGGGACGGCGGGCACGGCGTGGACGTCGTCGCGTGTGACGATCACGCTCCCCTTCTCGCTGCGCGTGACGGCGGCGATGTGGCAGTCCCGGCGGAGCAACTCCACCGCGTCGTCGAAGTCGTCACACTCGTACAGCGACTTCAGTTCGTCCTCGTTGGCGAACAGCAGGTCGATGTCGTCGCGCACGAGCGCGCGGAAGTCGGCACGGTGGCGGTCGACGCAGAACGAGTCGCTGAGCGTGAGGGCGACCACGCGTCCCCTCGCATGCGCCCGCGCCGCGGCCTCGCGGAACGCGGCCTTTGCCTCGTCGCGGTCGAACAGGTAGCCCTCGAGGTACACGATGGCGGCGGACTCGATGAGGTCGTCGTCGACGTCCGAGAGGGAAAGGTGCGTGCTGACACCAAGGTAGGTGTTCATGGTGCGCTGCGCATCGGGTGTGACCACCACGATGGAGCGCGCGGTGGGGATGTCGAGGTCGCCGGTGCCGCTGTGGAAGTCGACTCCCATGTCGGACATGCCCTTCGTGAAGATCTTTCCGAAGACGTCGTCCGACACCTTCCCGATGTAGGCGACCTCGCCGCCGAGACTCGCGATTCCCGCGATGGTGTTGGCGGCCGAACCGCCGCTCGTCTCGATCCTCTCCGGCAGCGCGGACGTCAGCTCGAGGGCGCGTTCAGTCTCGATGAGTGCCATGGACCCCTTCACCATCCCCTTGTCGGCGAGGAACGCGTCGTCCACCATCGCGATCACGTCGACGATGGCGTTGCCGATGGCCACCACGTCGTACCGGATGCCCTCCTTGTTGGTGAGGGCGGGAACGTGGGCGGTGAAGGGATGGCTGCGGGGCACGGTTTCCCACGGTAGTGCGCAACCCCTCCAGCATTAGCCTTTCTGCCGTGACCCACCTGCAGAACCCCCACCGCCTGCCCCGCACCGTTCTCCCGCGCCGCTACGAACTGTCGCTGACGCCGGACCTGGCGTCGGCGAGTTTCACCGGCACGGTGGTCATCGCGTGCGAGTGCGTCGAAGCGACGAACGAGATTGCGGTGAACGCCAAGGAACTGCAGATCCACTCCGTCACCGTGAACGGCACGTCGTGCGGGTTCCACCTGCACGACGAGACCGAACGACTCGTCATCTCCGCCGATGTAGTACCGGGTGACGTCTCGGTTGCGATCTCCTTCACCGGGGTCCTGAACGACAAGCTGCGCGGCTGGTACCGCAGCACCTTCGTGGACGACCATGGCGTCGAGCAGGTCATCGCCACCACGCAGATGCAGTCCACCGACTGCCGCAAGGCGTTCCCGTGCTTCGACGAACCCGACATGAAGGCGGTTTTCGCGGTAGATCTCACCGTTGACGCCGGCCTGATGGCCATCTCGAACGGACCCGAGACGCGCCGCGAGACCACGACCGACGGGAAGACCCGGGTGTGGTTCAAGGACACCATGGCGATGTCCACATACCTGGTGGCGTTCATCGTGGGACCACTCGAGGCGACAGCGGCACAGATGGTCAACGGAACGCCCGTGCGCGTCATCCACGTGCCGGGCAAGGGGCACCTCACCGATTTCGGCATGCGCATCGGCACGTTCGCACTCGACTGGTTCGAGAAGTACTACGGCATCCCCTACCCGAGCGACAAGGTGGACCTCATCGCCCTGCCCGACTTCGCGGCCGGCGCGATGGAGAACCTCGGGTGCATCACGTTCCGTGAGGTGCTGCTTCTCGTCGACCCGGCGACCAGCACGCAGATCGAGCAGGAACTCGTCGCCGACGTGGTGGCGCACGAACTGGCCCACATGTGGTTCGGCGATCTCGTCACGATGGGCTGGTGGAACGGC